>JAUVKN010000239.1 GCA_030596245.1 Bacteroidia bacterium
ATAATCTTCCTCCAGCAGAATTACTGAGTTCTCCCTGACTGACACATCAAATTGTTCATCTTCCCTGTGTTCTCCCAGCACAAGCGTGTAGGTTCCATGGATCGAAGATTTAGGATTTGCATTCACATGGATGGAGATAAAAAGGTCCGCTTCGGCTTTATTGGCAATTTCCGCACGTTTCCAGAGTTCCACAAATACATCTTCTTTCCGGGTATAGATCACATCCACATCAGGAATATATTCTTCTATATATTTACCTACCTTCAGGGCAATAGAAAGAGCAATGTCCTTCTCCTTTCCTCTTTTACCAGTAGCTCCCGGGTCCCTGCCGCCATGACCTGCATCTATAACAACGGTACGAATTCCTTGGGTAATATCATCTCCTCCACTTTCAGTTGCAAACAGGGCAACGCTGCAAGCTAAAAATGTTGATACAAGAATCGCGTGAAATGACCGTTTTATATTAATTGGCATTACCTTTGCGTTTAGCACAAAAATATAAGTTTATTCAGATTGCACTACGACCGTATAAAGATACTTTTCATCATCTTACTAACTGTTTCAGCCTGCAGCATATTGTATGCACAACAGCCTGATACCACGGTTACAGTCGATTCTATTGATCAATCCATCACCCTGGCCAATGACTCGCTCCAGGCCGATTTCCCACAGGGTTTTGCAATAGATTCTCTCTCCGGTGATACCATACCAGTTCTCCAGCCAGTAGGCAGTGACATTGAAGCAGAGGTTGATTATACGGCCGATGACTCTCTGGTGTTTTCACTGGATGGTGGTACGGTTGAGCTTTATGGGGGTGCACATATTGCTTACCAGGATATTGTACTGGATGCTGATTACATTCGTTATGAAATGGATTTAAATCTTGTTGTTGCAAACGGCTTGCCAGATTCGGCAGGGGTTATTGTAGGGGATCCGGTGTTCACTGATGCTAATAATTCTTTCGAGTCCAAGCGGTTAAGATATAATTTCAAAACACAGAAGGGATTTATTGAAGAGGTTATTACTGAACAGGAAGGGGGCTTTTTGCATGCGGAGCAGACCAAAAAGCAGGCAAATGGGCACATTCATATAAAGAATGGAAAATATACCACCTGTGATGCCGAACATCCCCATTTCTATATAGCCATTACAAAGGGCATCAGCATGCCAGGCGATAAGATCGTATCGGGACCCGCTTATATCGTGCTTGCCGATGTGCCTTTACCCCTGGGAATCCCATTTGGTTTTTTCCCGAACTCAACAACCAAAACTTCGGGGATCCTGATCCCTAAATATGGAGAGGAACAACGCAGGGGATTTTACCTGAGGGAAGGTGGTTACTATTTTGCCATGAACGACTACATGGATCTTCGTGTCACCGGGGATATCTATACCAATGGAACCTGGGGATTGCGAGTGGGCTCCAATTATAGAGTGAACTATAGGTTTTCAGGAAATCTGAATGTTAAGTATTTCAAGAATATTACCGGATACAAGGATATTGAAGGATTGTACAGTGTAAGCAGGGATTATGCTATTGGGTGGAGCCATGCGCAGGACTCAAGGGCCAATCCAACCAGTTCATTCAGGGCCAGTGTGAATCTTTCCAGCTCTTCCTATGATAAGAACCACACCAGGAACATCAACAGTGTGATGACCAACACCAAACAATCCAGTATATCTTATACCAAGTCATGGCCCAACAGCCCTTTTAATCTGAGCACCTCATTGAACCATTCCCAGAATAGCAATACAAAAGGTGTTAATCTGACGTTGCCCAAGATGTCCCTGAACATGGGAAGGATCAATCCATTCAAGCGTAAATCGGCAACTGGTCCCAAAAAGTGGTACGAGGATATTCAGCTTAGCTATACCAGTATGCTGGAGAACCGGATCAGCACCACCGATTCCTTGTTGTTTACCAGTGAGGTATGGAATGATATGAAGAACGGCTATAAGCACACCATTCCGCTGAATCTCAGCATCAAGCCATTTAGAAAGACCCCCATGCTTCAGAGTTTTGCCATTACTCCCTCCATGAATTATAACGGAATAATATACTCGAAGCAATCCTATAAATTCATTTCCGAGTACCATGAGATTATTGATGATGAGGGTACAACCACGTACAATCCAATTGTGACAGATTCACTCATCAGCAAATTCTCATATGCCCAATCACTCTTTCCCAGCATCAGTTCGGGGGTTGCACCAAAGATTTATGGTATGTACCAATTTAAAGGTGATGGTCGAATTGAAGCCATCAGGCATATGATGACACCCTCCGCCAGTTTCTCCTTTGTGCCGGATATGACAGCGATCCAGGCAGATTACTACCGGGCTGTGTATGATGAGGTGAACATGGATACTGTGGAAGTTTATTCCATATATGAAAAGCAGATCTATGGAACTCCTACGTTTAATGGGGCATCCGGATCATTGAGTCTCTCATTGAGGAACAATATTGAGGCCAAAATGAAATCAAAAAATGACACCATCGATGAATTAGAAAAGGTAAAATTGCTGGATAATTTGAACTTCAGTACCAGCCTTAACCTGTTCCACTCAGATACCCTTACACCAGCCTGGCGCCCCGTCAACTTCAATGGGAATACACGTATTTTAAACAACAAGCTGAATCTCTCTTTCCGGGGAGTTTTGGATCCTTTTGGATATGACACGATTCGTTCCCGTACCAGGGAAACTTATTTTTCTCAGACCGGTAAGCCAGTCAGGTTAACCAACGTCAGTGCCTCTGCCGGACTCTCTTTTAAATCTAAACAGAAGGGTGACAATGATAAGCAGGACCTGAATGAGGTGGACCGGGAATCACAGTTGAACAAGCCCGACATGTCCTCCAGCGATCCGATGATGAACAATGATCACAATCAGGAGGATTACTACGGAGATTATGTGGATTTTGATATTCCCTGGTCAGTACGGGTTGACTACAGTTTCAGTTATCAAAAACCGAAAGATGTTTCAAAAGTTGTTCAGACAATTCGGGCTTCGGGTGATTTCAGTCTCTCTCCTAATTGGAAAATCGGGTTCAATACAGGATATGACCTTGACAGGAAGCAGTTTACCACTACCAATTTGAGTATTTACAGAGATCTTCATTGCTGGGAGATGAGGATGTCTGTGGTCCCTTTTGGAACTTACAAATCCTACAACTTTCAGATAAATGCCAAATCCTCTATTCTTACAGATCTGAAGTATAACAAGAGAAAATCATGGCAAGATAATTTTTAAATCCTTTTACGATGAAAAAGATCATTCAGACAGACAAAGCTCCTGCAGCAGTTGGCCCGTACTCCCAGGCAGTGGAAATCAATGGAACCCTGTATATTTCAGGCCAGGTACCATTAATTCCGGAGACCGGAACCAAAGTAGAAGGGGGTATCTTAGAACAAACGGAACAGGTGATGAAAAATATTGGAAAGATCCTGGAGGAAGCCGGATATGCTTTTGAAGATGTGGTAAAATCTACCTGTCTCCTGTCTGACATGGCAAACTTCAAAGCGATGAATGAAGTATATGCAAGCTACTATCCTGAAAATCAACCAGCCAGGGCAGCATTTGCGGTAAAGGAACTGCCACTGGGTGTTCTCATTGAAATCGAGACGATCGCGGTGAAATAATGTATCTTCGGGATGTTTAAAATGGGACTGAAAATCTTCATTGTGTGAATATTTGTAGGTCCCGTATTTAATCATCCCTGCGATACGATATCCGCGATATTGGGAAATAAAAAAAACCGCCCGGTTTCCCGGACGGTTTCTATATAGTATAGGGTATTCCTTATTCTGAAACGATTTCGAAAGGAATATCCACGAGAACTTCTTTATGAAGTTTCACGGTAGCTGAATAACTTCCAACCTCTTTGATCAAATCATCTTTGATGGAAATACTCTTTCTCTCCACTTTAAATCCCTTTCCGGTAAGTGCTTCAGCAATCTGAATGGTATTTACCGACCCGAAAATTTTTCCCTTGGTACTGGTCTTGGCACCGATGGTCAGGGATACTTTCTTCAACTCCTCAGCCATCTTTAGTGCAGCCTCCTTCAGTTGCTCCTCTTTATGAGCACGCTGACGAAGGATTTCAGCGTGTACTTTTTTAGCCTGCGCAGTTGCATTGATGGCATACCCCATTGGAATCAGGTAATTCCTGGCATAACCATTTTTCACTGCAATGATGTCGTCTTTGTGTCCCAGGTTGGGCATATCCTGTTTTAAGATAATGTTCATATCTGGTTCCTTCTTTTACTTTAGCATATCAGTTACATAGGGAAGCATTGCAAGGTGCCTTGAACGCTTGATAGCAACCGCTATTTTTCTCTGGTATTTCAACGAGGTTCCGGTGAGGCGCCTCGGAAGGATCTTACCCTGCTCATTCAGGAATTTCTTCAGGAACTCGGGATCTTTATAGTCGATGTATTTAATCCGGTTCTTTCTGAACCTGCAATACTTCTTCTTTTTGATCTCTACCGTTGGTGGAGTTAAATATCTGATTTCTGAATTGTCTTGTGCCATTATTTATCCTCCTGCTTTAGTTCTGCTGATTTCTTTGCTCTTTTCTTTTCACTGTACACAACCGCATATTTCTCCATTTTCATGGTAAGAAAGCGGATGATGCGTTCATCCCTGCGGTACTCAGTTTCAAGTTTGGCAAGAGAGTCAGGCTCAGCCCTGAACTCAATCAGGTGGTAAAAGCCAGTGGATTTCTTCTGAATCGGATAGGCCAATTTTTTCAAGCCCCAATCTTCTTCATGGACGATCTCACCTTTGCTGTCGGTGATCACCTTTTTGAATTTTTTAACCGCTTCCTTCATCTGGCTTTCAGACAAAACGGGAGTACAAATGAAAACGGTTTCGTATTGGTTCAACATGTGATAAAATTTAGTTGTATAAAAATCGACTGCAAAAGTAGAAAGTTTTTGAATAACAGCAAAGAAACCAGTCACTTTTCTTCGGCTTCGCCTCAGTTCCTTTGGTTTTATCTTTTTCACTTTCAAACTAAGTTCTATCTTTATCGGCGATTATGGATAAGTTTATTGTATCGGCCCGAAAATACAGACCAGCGAGTTTTAATGATGTAGTAGGACAACTATCCATAACTACCACACTTAAGAATTCCATTCTGAATAACTATCTGGGACATGCCTATCTGTTCAGTGGTCCCCGTGGCGTGGGAAAGACCACCTGTGCACGCATATTTGCCAAGACCATTAACTGCTTTCAGATAACGGAAAGTGGTGAGGCATGTAACGAGTGTGAATCATGTCAGTCATTCAATGAAAGCCGCTCCTACAGTATCCATGAATTGGATGCAGCTTCCAATAATTCGGTGGATGATATCAGGAGCCTGACTGAGCAGGTAAGGATCCCACCACAAATAGGTTCCTACAGCATATATATCATAGATGAGGTTCATATGCTTTCCCAGGCAGCCTTCAATGCGTTTCTGAAAACCCTGGAAGAACCGCCTGCCCATGCCATCTTCGTGCTGGCCACCACAGAAAAACACAAGATCATCCCTACCATTTTATCCCGGTGTCAGATTTTTGATTTCAACCGGATCAGGGTGGAGGATGCTGTGGAATACCTGAAACAGATTGCCTCAAAGGAATCTCTTCACTACGAGGAGGATGCCTTGCATGTGATTGCTCAGAAAGCAGATGGAGCCATGAGAGATGCGCTCTCCATATTTGACCAGGTTGTCAGTTTTTCCGGTGAAAAAATTACCTATCAGGATGTGATCAAGAATCTGAATATCCTGGATTATGAGTACTTCTTCAATCTAACAACCTTTTTCCTCGAAAACGATAGTGCTGCTGCCTTACTGCTTTTTAACGAAGTACTGGTTAAAGGTTTTGATGCCAGGAATTTTATCAATGGTTACGCAGCTCACCTGCGTGATCTCATGGTGTGCAAAAATCCAGAGACAATTCAGTTGATGGAGGTGGGCGCCGGGATCAAAGAAAAATATCTTTCACAGTCAACCCAGGTTTCACTTCCATTCCTTTTTGCAGGATTGGAGATTTGTAATCAGGCAGATATCCAATTCAGGACAAGCAGAAATCAGAGACTGACCATTGAACTGGCGCTTGTGAAGCTATCCAACTTTACTGAGGTTCCAAAAAAAAAATCAATAACTGAATCGGGATCTGCCAACAAAGCAGAACAGACTCCCAGGCGAGAGGATCCTGCCACCAAAGCAGAACAGACTCCCAGGCGAGAGGATCCTGTCACCAAAGCAGAACAGACTCCCGGGCGAGAGGATCCTGCCACAGAAAGCTCTACCCAAGATAATAATGGTGCAAGCAGTACGGTGAGAAAACCCACCATATCCATCAAGGATACCCTGCAAGGGTCCAAACCAAAATCAACGGAAGTGGTGACGCAGGTAGTGCCAGATCGGGGGGAATTGTCCTCTGCAACTCAGGAAAAGGGAGCTGTGGATCCAGATAAGATACTGAAAGCCTGGAATGATTATGCGGGCTCCATTGAAAAGAGCCTGCCGCGAATTTACAGCACGCTTATTAATAACCGGCCAGTGGTAAAGGCAGATGGAAAAGTGATGGTCCTGCTTAACAGTGAAGCCCAGCGTGATAATTTTATCA
Source organism: Bacteroidia bacterium (assembly GCA_030596245.1). Taxonomy (GTDB): domain Bacteria; phylum Bacteroidota; class Bacteroidia; order Bacteroidales. Next base: position 6,624 of record JAUVKN010000239.1, read on the forward strand.
AGAATATACGATCTCAGCTTGAAGGTTTTATTAAGGAAGCTACCGGTATGGAAGCGGTAGACATAATTACCGAGGTAGCCGAGGTCGAACAAAATGGAAAAAAGATCTATACCGAACAGGATAAACTGGATTTTCTAATGAAAATGAATCCTGAGCTTGGACAGCTTAAATCGCGTTTTAATCTCGACTTCGATGATTGAACATTAACGCAGATAAATTGTAATTTTATACAGTAATCACATTTATACATAATTTGAAATGACCGGAGAGAAAATTACCAATCAGT
>JAUVKN010000100.1 GCA_030596245.1 Bacteroidia bacterium
TAACTCATTTTTCAGGTTATACAATGGTATTCTACCGCTTTTTGAAGCAAATCCCTGTCCAGCGAAACTGGTTGTATATGAGCTATAACCTTGTTTGGTCAGGTATGGATCGGAGTCATTGCCAACCTGCGCCCATGAGGCCCTTACCTTACCAAAACTCAATATATTACTGTTTATGCTCAGGGCATCAGAAAATACGAAACTAAGACCTACCGAAGGGTAGAAGAATGAATATTCACCTTCTCCAAGCGCTGAAGACCAGTCGTTCCGGCCTGTTACATCCAGGAACAGATAGTTCTTATATCCGAGTTGCCCCATGAAATATACCGATTGCATTTCTTTTTCCCACAATGAACTTTCTGGACGTAAATCCTGGCAATTAGAAACTGTGTAAACGCCCTCGGCTTTGAGATCCCTGGCATCCATACTCTCGCGGTCCCTTCTTTGTGTTAACAGGCTGGTCCCGACGGTGAGTACTCCGGAAAAATTCTCTGAAAGCTGTTTATTGGCCGTTAGCAGGAGATCGGCATTAATGTCCCTGTAATGAAGCATGTCTGTTGTCAGGCGGCCACGTCTATTGGAGCTGCTCCTGGAACCAACAGGCCAGGTTTTCTTGTGGTACTCGGTGTGCAGATCAGCTCCCACACGGCCCATCAGGTTCAGCCAGTCGGTAAATTTGATGGTTGCACTTGTATATCCGATCATGCGGTCCCTGTAGTCATTATTTCTAAGCGCATCAACAACATAATAAGGATTCTGCATAACTCCAGGCCAAGCTCCGCGTTCTCCGGTTGTCTCATAGTACTCTTTCAGAAAATCCATGGGGACAAATCTTCCCAAAGATGTAAAAGTCCGGTTAACATTACCGTAGTTAGATCCGAGGTTAGGCCTCTGGGATCCGTCGGTACGGATATAGTTGAATTTACCATCTACCGAGAGCCATTTGTTTACCTGTGAAATACCTCTCAGTGAAACATTATACTTGGTAACTTTGTGATTGGGTACAATCCCTGTCTGGTAAACATTTCCCAAGGAGAGTCTTAGGCTTGATTTATCATCACCCCCTGAGATTGCAAGTGTATTTGAATTTACAAATCCGGTTTCATAAAAATCCCGTACATTATCCTTAGGTTCTGGCAACAGGACCATAGTACTGTATTCCTCGTCTTCGTACTTAAAAGGATTTACTATGGTTCTCCTGCCATCCATGGGAGGGCCCCAGCCATCTGTGCCCTGACCTCTCATGAGTTCATAGAAATCCCCGCTGCCTTCCGGAATATCAATCCAGGTTCCGTATATGTTGGTTCCTTCATACCCTTTTGCATATTTATTCTGGTAGGAAGGGAACAGGTTAATTTTTTCAATACTAAAATTTGTATTAAGTTCAACACTGACACCTTTCCTTTTCTGGCCGGACTTGGTCGTAATAATGATAACCCCGTTGGCGCCTCTTGAGCCATAAAGCGCAGAAGCATTTGGCCCTTTCAGCACATTCACTGATTCAATATCCTCAGGGTTGATATCACCAATACCATCACCATAATCATTATCACCCCACATACCGCCGGAAGTTTGTCCTTGATTAATGATCGGAACACCGTCAACCACGTACAGGGGCTGATTGCTTCCCGTTATGGAAGAATTACCACGGATGGTAACATTGGAAGATCCTCCTGTACCGGCAGCCGTATTTGTAACCTGTACCCCGGCCACCTTACCAGTAAGATATCTGGCAACGCTTAGTTCCCGGGCGGCAGTTAATGCCTCTGAGTCAAGATCCTGGACCGAAAACCCAAGTGCTTTTTCTTTCCGCTCGATACCCAGAGCGGTAACTACCACTTCTTCCAGTCCTACAGCGGATATTACCATCTCAACATTGATGATGGTCTGGTTTCCAATAGTTATGGTTTGATCTTCCATCCCAATAAATCGAAACTCAAGATATTGAGCATCGCCAGGGACTTGGAGAGAATACGTTCCGTCAGCACCGGTAATTGTACCAATGCTACGGTCCACTACTACTACGTTTACACCTGGCAGTGGTTCTCCATCTTCGGCTGATGTTACTGTACCTGTTATGGTACGGGTTTGAGCCATCACACTGCCTAGTAACGTAAGAAGTAAAATAACTGTTACAAGTAGATTCCTTTTCATAAAAATAGAATTAATAGGTGAATGTTTAGTTTATAGAGCAGATATCATAAAATTTGTGTTTTCATAACGTTACAAATATTGCATACAAAACTTATGTTTCATTTTATTTGCAGTAAATATAATAAATTATTTATCATAAAGTAAAATAAAAGCCTTTCAAAAGTAAAAAAAACAGGGTTTTGAAAACAAAAAGGGTGATTTTGGTTACATATGTAAGCTCTTTCTTTGTTTTAGTCCGGTTTTGAATGCCTTAATAATGCTTCCAGGAAATAGTAATCCGCGTAGACCAGGGGGACATCTATCTCAACTCCGTGAGGGATACTCCCGACACTGTGATTCAGGATAAAATACCTGTTCTTTCCTTCAAGTGCTATATATCCGGAAGATAGGTTTTATTATACCACTCCATATATTCCAGCAGTTTCTCCCTGTATTCCTCCAGGCCCAGCAACTCCTCATCATAAATAAGGTAACTCATATCTGCCCGGCGAAAAGCAAAGTGCCTGGCACGGTCCTGCCGGTGAAAGAATTCCTTCTCATCAGTGGAAAATCCCTTGGGAAACCGGGTCTTTTCCCACACACCTACCAGTTCATCATACACCTTCTGCCTCTCCGAAAGATTTGTGTCTATGAGTTCAATTGCGTTTTCCAGAGCATCATAGGTTGCCTGGTGACTTAAAAACCGCTGGTTGTGGGCCTCCTTAATGGCTCTTTCAAGCTCTGACAATGAAAGGTAGGTATTACAGGTATGGTTTACCAGGTCTGCAATGGTTGTGAAAAGTTCCAGGTCATAGCTGTTCTTGATACCGGTTTGCTGATTGGCCAGAATGATTTCCCTGGCGCGCTCCATCTGTTTGATCTGTTCACTGGATTTCTCAATTCGGGCTGCATACTCCCGGTTCCAGTATTCATCATATTCCAGGTTATCGCCGCGCGGCAGGTCAGGAAGATGGGTTTTGCCGACATCACCACTGTGCCATACCCGGCGCTCAAATGATTCAAAATAGTAATATCCTGCCTTATTCATCAACTGGTACAATTCTCTCATATCGCTGGATTGCTCCCCGTAGTAGTTTAGAAAGAATTTATCGGTGAACTCTTCCAGTGAAGGATTATTTCCGCTCCAGGTCCACTCGGCAGAATTAATAAAACTCATCATCCACATCTGGTTATGAAGTCCGGCATCATCCCATGATGTATTGATCATGCCATCAAAATATCCCGATTTCGTGGAAGATGTCAATAAATTATATGACTTCTCTAAACTTCCAATTCTCTTTTCACCACCCTCTCCCAGTGCAAAAAAATAAGGAACCATAAGAGGTACAACATCCGGGTTGGGATCATAAGAGAAGATTTCAAAACCCTCTGATTTTGCTTCGCTAGCATACTTGAAATCGGGAGTTTCATAGCTGTAACTCTCGGTCAGTACCAGCTCCTTAAATGGTTCTATTCCCTTTGCAGGAGAGTCACCAACGGTCCAGCCCATGGGCCTCTCCCAGCACATTACCTTCCTGCCTTTTGCCTGCAGGTGTTTTCCGGCCTTGCCTGTAAACAGGTGATACAGGCCACTTTTGCCGATCTCTTCTGATTTTATCCGGCATTGCTCACACACCCCTAACTCATAGGTTTCATCTGAACCAATATGTATATATTCGGAACCGGGAGTTGCCTCAATGGCATCTTCCCAGAGGTCGAACAGCAACTCATAGCTACCCTCTTTCAACGGGCAAAACTCCCAGTTGGATGCAGGAACCTCCCGCAGGTCGTTGTACTGTGGCCATTTTAAGATAAAACTTACGTGTCCCAACCCCTGCACCAATGGCACCAGTTGAACATGGTATTGCTTTGCATACCTGGTGAGCTCCTGCATCTCCTCCATAGTAAAGGCACCGGGGGCTCCAATATCGGGATGGCTTGGATAGGCGAATTTGTCCTCCCATTCCCACACCAGCATATTGATCTTGTACCTGGCAAGATCCCTGATAAAACTCTCCACATATTCACGCTTGTCCTGGTGGTGCTTTGTATCATAATGACTGGCCCGTTCTGGAATATCCGGCCAGTCGGTGATCTCCATCCCGGGAACAAAGGCGCCCTCATTCCCTTTCTTTATGATTTGAAGCAATGTCTGGGTACCATAAAACAGGCCGGATTCACCTTGTGCTCTGATGATCAATTGATTGCCTTCTGTTGTCAACTGATATCCCTGCTGGGACTTCTTCTCCGGCAGGCCTTTGACTTTTTTAGGAACTCCTTTGTGTGTCAATATGATCGATTTGCCGGAAGGAGCATTGGTAATCACAGCGTTTACCCCCCACTCTCTCTTTAGTTGTGCGACCAGTTCTGCTGCTGCGAACCTGTCAGAATCTGTTGCATTTCTGTCCAGCACAACAGAGACCTCCCCACCCAGTAAAAAATCCTCACCACCCAGGACTACTTCCTGCGGATAAGGAATGAGGTAGATGCCTTCATTGTAAAGTACCGTTGTGGTCTCACCAGCAAAAGTTGCAAAGGACAACCATAAAAACAGTGAGGTTAAGAGCAGGCTGCTGTACTTCCGAATCTTACCACAATGGCATTCTGGACTGTTGTACTCATTCATGATTGTATATATTTTTTGATTGAATATCAGTTAGTGAAACCAATTCGTTTAATTCTAACAGGGCATTGGATGTCATAGTAGCACAATTAAGCCAGCCTGTCCACACCTCATTGGGTTCATTGCTTGCAGTGGAATCCGATAACTTCTTCCTTCCAGCCAGGTTCATTGTATATGTCGGGTAGATACCCCCTGCAAGATCCTGGGCAACGGTCTGATTGTCAGCAAGAGAAATAGCTTTCGCCAGGTATAACTCTTTGCCAGTAATTTCATACGCTTTCTTATAGGCTAATATGGCGCTCGCTGCACTTGCATCAATGGGTGTGTAAAAATCATATTGTTCCAATGCGCAGGGTGTGAACCATTTGCTGGTGTAATACGCCCTCCTGGGGATGGGCCTCCAGGAAGTTCGAAACAACTCTCGAGGTAAGGGTTGTTCCCATACAATAAACTGGTCTTCAGCAAACCTTATCAACTCCTCTGCCATTTCAATATAGCCTGGCACTTCTTCTGAATGGGCTAACAGGAGTACGGCAAATGCAAGTGGCTTTCCCCGTTCCATATTGCTATAGTGTTTACTGTATCCCATATCTTCGAATTGTCCTTCCCAATGAAAGGTTTTCATTGGATTCTCCATGATCCAGTTGAATGCCTTATCACTGTTTTCCCTGAACTGAGTTTTTCCATAATTCATAACAAGCCTGTCAAGAAAATTGATGATATCAGTTGGTACACAAAGGTTATCCTCTACAGCATCTCCACTCTCTATCCAGACCATCAGTGGCCAAGATCCTGCCGTCAGCTGTGTTTTCGCATAGGTTTCGGCAATCTTTATCGATGCCTCTAAATATTCATTGTTTCCGGTAGCGTCGTAAAGATCCAGATAAGCGCTTCCAACAATGGCCGGATAAAACATCATCAATTGATCTGGCTTTCTCTTCGCAACACTGGTACTGTTGGTACGGTCAAGATAGGTTGGGGGGAAAAACTCAATAACAGAACCTGGTGGCAAACTGATACTGAGCAAATATCTGGCTGCATTATGGGCCATGTTAATGGCAGCGTCACTCTCCTCTTCGGAAAGAGATGCGTAAATGGTCATGGCCTGAATTATACTCCCCACTATTTTTGCCGGATAACAATAGAGCATGTACTCTTCACTGGGAATAGTGTCTGTTTTCCACCGCCGGTAATGATCCTGGTTCAACAGTGATTGCATATTCCTGATAACACTTGAAGGGTAATCGGTTACCGGCAGGTTATACGGTCCGTTAAATGGTGCGGCTTTGTAAAACATTCGCTCACCTGCCAACCCTGTGACATTGTTGTCTTTGTCCAGGCCTTCAACCTTCAGGTGAGCAATTCCCACCGGGACCTCTTTCCAGAGAGGTGTCAACAGAGACCATGGATTTTCTGCTTCAAAAGTATAATTCTGACAATTTACATCAGAAGTGACAGTATACCTGTATTTTGCAGAGTTATCAACGTTATTGAAATTGAAAGAGGGAACATAAATAAACCGTCTGGCATATCCGTTCCAGAATGGTGATTTCCCAGGCTCTCCCGGCCGGATGGGTTGCAGTGATTCTTCTGCTGCCTGCTTATGGAATCTGCTCCAGTCCACCGTATCCCAATCCCCTGCAGGTCCGTTTGTATAGTAACCCGGAACATGAACGGATTTTACCGATCCTTCCCCGGGCGAACAGCTACAGGCAAAAAAGGAAAAAATGATTCCACTGGCAAAGATCAAAAAGCTGGTACTATTCTTCATAGAATCAAAAATTAACCGATTTTTTCAAATATATTAATATTCATTGATTAAAACAGACGAAAACTTACTAAATTTGGAAACTAGTTAGGTGTTTCCTTATTTGCAGTGAATTTTTTCTTTTCAAAACCTTTTTTATTACAAATGAAGCGAACATGAAATCTTATCAAATTCTTGCCATTCTGATTGTTTTATCTGTTTCTTCCTGCAAAGAGCAGGGTGACCAGAGAACAATATCTTCAGAACCTGATGTGTTCGAATGGACCTATGCGCAACCGGAAAGTCAGGGTATGTCATCTGAAAAACTGGATGCTCTGGTAAAAGACCTATCGGCCAGGGGTACGAAAAAGCTGATGATCATCAGAAATGATCAGGTAGTTTGCAGCTGGTTTGCCGAAGGACATGAGGACTCTATAAGAGGTCATTATACAGCTTCCCTTGCAAAAGCGATCGTTTCAGGAATGTCTCTGCTAACTGCAATGAATGATGGTTTATTAGATCCCGACGAACCAGCCTGTCATTATATTCCACAATGGAAAGATGATTATCTGAAATCCATGATCACCATCAGGCAGCTGGCCGCCCATACATCCGGGATGGAAGATTCGAATGTTTCTCAGGAGGAAGAAGAAGAGATGATTGCAAAAGGATTGCATGTACATATGGATCTGCCTGGCTGGAAAGGTCAGTTCTGGAGAAAGGATCCCGATCCGTTTTCCGTATCACGTGACCATGCTCCCATACTAAGCAGACCCGGGAGAAAATTCAGTTATAGTAATCCGGGAATAGCCATGTTGAATTATGCGGTGACAGCGGCTATTCGTGACACCGAACATAAAGATATCCGGACCTATCTGATGGAGAGAATTTATGATCCAATTGGCATTGACGATAAGGAGTATTCATTAGGTTATAACAAGACCTATACGGTGGATGGTCTTCCCCTGGTTCCGGGTTGGGGCGGAGGTAGTTTTACAGCCAATGCCGTTGCCCGGGTAGGCCGTTTGATGTTACACAAGGGCAACTGGCAAGGAAAGCGGCTAATCGATTCATCCCTGGTAGAGGAAGCGGTCAGGTTTGAAACAGTCAGCAATAAGGATTTTAAATATGATAAAAGGAGCAACAATAATCCTTTCCTGGCAACAACACTTGGTTGGTACAGCAACTATGACGGCATCTGGAAATACCTGCCCCGCGATGCATTTGCCGGCTCAGGGGCACAAAACCAGGTTCTTCTGGTTGTCCCAAGCCTTGATCTGATTGTTGTCCGGTTCGGAGACCAATTGTGTGGCAGCCCCAGGGGAGACAGTTCCCGGCTGGGAATGGAACTATTTCTGTTTAATCCTGTGATGGAGGCCATTGAAGAGCCTCCATATCCTCAAAGCGATCTGATAACTTCTGTAGAATTTGCCCCTGCGGAAACCGTTATAAGGTTGGCCCGGGGAGGTGATGTCTGGCCGCTTACATGGGCAAGTGATGATCATCTATATACCGCATACGGAGACGGCTATGGCTTTCTTCCCAATACGGAAATAAAACTCAGCCTCGGCATTTCCAGGGTAACCGGGAATCCACCTGATATAGAGGGGTCAAATATCCGTACCCGGACCGGTGAAAGAGTAGGAGATGGAATGTACGGACCGAAAGCAAGTGGAATGTTAATGGTAGATGGAACCCTGTATATGCTGGTCAGAAATGTTGACAATTCACAGCTGGCCTGGTCTGATGATTACGGCAAAACCTGGGAGTGGGCAGGGTGGAGATTCAGATCCGGATTCGGCTGTCCCACATTCCTGAACTATGGCAAAGATTATGAAGATGCCAGGGATAAATATGTATATGTTTATTCTCAAGACGAGGGGAGTGCTTATAAGCCAACCGACGCGATGATCCTGGCCAGGGTTCCTAAAAACAGAATAAAAGAGCGGGATAGTTATGTCTATTTTGCAGGATATGACAGAAATAGCAAGCCCCGCTGGTCGGAAGATTACAATAAGAGAGAAGCAGTATTTACCAATCCGGGCAGATGTTACCGCTCCGGTATTACATACAATAAGGGGCTGGACAGGTATTTATGGTGCCAGATAATGTTCAATTCAACCTACCCCAGGGGTCCCAGATTTAATGGCGGGCTCGGTATCTTTGAAGCTCCCGAACCATGGGGTCCATGGAAAACCGTGTTTTATACACTGGATTGGGATATGGGTCCTGGTGAAACAGCCAGTATACCCACAAAATGGATGAGTGATGATGGTAAAACCTGCCATTACCTGTTTTCAGGTGATGATTGCTTTTCAGTCAGGAAAATAAATTTCAAAACAAACTAAGGGATAAAAAGATGAAAGTTTCATTGTTTTTTGTGATCAGTATTTGCCTGAGTATGAGTTCCTGCCTGAAACCAGAAAAGGATTTCTCTTTTGAAAAAGAGGGTGATATATGGTTCCATAATTCAGGGATTGAACTGAAATTCGATAAACATATGTACTGCACAGTTCATAACAGGGGCGAATCAATTTCATTGAATGATATAAACAGGGAGGAAGAGTTAACCAAACCAAGTCATTTTATTGTAATTGATGGAGAGGAGTTAACCGATTTTCGCGTGGATTATGACAATATAGATGTTGAAACCGTTAAAACAGCTTTTGGTAAAGGAAGAAGAATGATCCTTACAGGCATTGCAGTTTGTTCTGATGGTACCCGGATTGAAAAAACACTGCGTATAGAATTGTATGAAAATTATCCGGATATCGCTGTTAGCTCAGCATCCTATAAAAATCTTGGAGCCTCCGACATGATCATTGAAATGGATTATTCTAACTATTATCGACTGGATGCCACTCGGGTCCATCCTGGTGACCAGTCGTTCGATTTCTGGTCATTCCAGGGTGCCTCCATTGCATGGGGCTTTGACTATATCCTTAAAATAGAAGATGGATTCGAACAGGAGAACTGGATGGGTGTTCAACCGGAGACAAAGACTGGCGGGGGTGTACCACTGGTGGACCTCTGGAACAATAAGTCGGGCATGGCGATTGCACACCTGGAGACCCGGCCACAACTGGTTTCTCTCCCGGTAAAGGTTGAAACTGATAAGAGAGTAAGCATGGCTGTTCTAAAAAGGGACAATCACACAATATCTTCGGGGGAGAGCTATCAAACCTTACAGACAGCAGTGATGGTTCACTCAGGAGATTTCTTCGATCCTTTAACCACCTATTCAAAGCTTCTTGCAGATTTGGGACAACAACAACAAGAACCTTCTGAAGAGGCTCACGAGGCGATCTGGTGTGGCTGGGGATATCTGACTGATTTTTCCCTGGATGATATTTACGGAACTCTTCCCAAGTTAAAGGAGCTGGGCATTAAATGGGTGGTTATCGACGACAGGTGGTGGGATAAATATGGGGACTGGAATATCCGGGATTATACTTTCCCGGGCGGTGAAGAACAAATAAAAGAATTTGTTGATTCTCTCCACAATCAGGGATTTAAAGTAAAAATATGGTGGGCACCCACTCCTGTTCAACCAGACAAAATGATTTCCTGGGGTGGTTCTGTGGATCCGGGAAGCGCGCAAATTGTCAAAGATCATCCCGAATGGCTGATTATGGATAAAGATGGCAATTATCCGAGGGACTGCCGTGACATGTACCAGTTTTGTCCAAGCGTTCCTGAAGTTCAGGAATATATGAAAGAATTAACCACCAGGTTTATTGGGGATTGGGGCTTTGACGGACATAAACTGGATGCCTATTATGTGGTACCGCCCTGCTACAATCCGGACCATCACCATAAGCGTCCTGAAGAGTCTTATGAAGATTTGCCAAAAATGTTGCAGGCAATCTATGAGACCTCGAAAGCGATTAAACCCTATTCAGTGACCGAAATTTGTAACTGTGGTACACCCCAGGATTTCTTTCAATCCATCTACATCGACCAGCCTGTGGTATCTGATCCGACCAGTGTTGAACAGTCCAGGCGACGTGTAAAAGTCATAAAAGCCTTATGGGGACCCGATGCTCCTGCCTATACCGACCATGTTGAGCATATCCGGTTGGAGGTAGATATGAATGATAAGAGCGATACAGCAAAGGTTGGACAGGATTTTGCAACTTCCATGGGTCCGGGTGGCGTGATCGGCACAAAGTTCACCTGGCCCGGCGGACCTGAGAATATGCAGTTGTCGGGAGAAAGGGAAAAACACTGGCAAAAATGGTTCGGGCTCTACAATGAGAAGATGCTCAGCAAGGGAACCTATCTGAATCTTTATGATATTATCTATGACATACCCGAATCTCATGTCATTCAAAAGGGAGATATATTCTATTATGCATTCTATCAAAAGGAGTGGGATGGTGAGATTGAACTAAGGGGACTGGACAAGAAAAAGTATCAGGTGTATGATTACGTAAATGAGCAAGAGCTTGGTTCGGTTACAGGACCTGTGGGAATCCTGCCGGCTTCATTTACAGAACATCTCCTGATTGAGTGTACTCCCCTTGACTAAAATACATTTAAATAGGCACTTTTATTTTTGAATAAATGCAATGTTACTCCCCTTCTGAAGAATAGACGATCTTTCCACCCACAATGGTCAGTTCAGACTGAATATCCCTAATCTGATTCACCGGGCAATCCAGTAAATCATCTGAAAGGATTGCAAGATCGGCCAGCTTCCCTGACTCAAGTGATCCTTTTATGGATTCCTCAAAGGAGGCATAAGCATTATTCATCGTATGCATTCTCAGGGCTTCCTCCCGGGTAATGGCTTCTGAGGGCATGATTACCCTGTTTCGCTCTGTGGTTCGCGTTACGACCGTCCATATTGCCAGAGCCTCAGCAATTGTAAACTGCTCATCAACTGTCAGAATTTTCCCATTTATAATGATCATGTCCGGAGGATTTTCAATTTCACACGCAGTTAAAATGAAAAACGAAATGAATAGGATCAGGCTTAATAACTTATCTCTTCCTTTCATATTTGTTAATTTCTTATTGCGAAAACTGTTGTGTTAAAAAAAAGCAAAATGTTTTGAAAGACAGGAATCTTATTCCTAATTTTGAGCTGACCGAATAAATAATGTAACCAAACAAGATTATGAAAACCCCAACTAATCTTAAAGAAAGCTTCCTGTTATCAGTTACAATTATCCTAATAACAGGTCTATTTGTTTCCTGTACTCCTCCTGAACCGGTGGTTCAAAACCCCCTGCGTTCAGTTGTAAATCTAAGTATCGGCGAATCGCAGGATGTAAGTCTGGTTAATGGTGAAAATGTAAATATTAAACTAATTGACCTTAAAGAAATCAATGATGAACTCAGGGATGCAGTACGTGAAGCACACGTTACGGTTTCTGTAGACGGAGAGGAAGTAACCATAATTTCAGGAAACTATTATCTGCCAGTAAAGGTTGGAAATGTTAAGATTGACTGTCCGGTTACAGGAGGTTATGTAAAAAATGTCAGAATTGATGATTACGGATTTGATAAAGACGCCAGGATACGTATCTGGCCTGAAGACTCACCTTTCCTTACTCCCGGTACATTTGTATATCCTGTAAAA
>JAUVKN010000311.1 GCA_030596245.1 Bacteroidia bacterium
AATAGCCAAAGGCCACACCCAGAATAAACAACAGTGAGGTATAAAATACAACACCGGTAGCAGTCCTTTTTTCTTTTTCATGAAGAGCAGGCACAATGAACCTCCAGAATTCCCAAAAAATATAAGGAAAGGCCACTATGACCCCGGCCACTAGTGACACGATAATGTGCATGGAGAACTGCTCTGCCATTTGAATTGTCTGCAGTTCCAATGGATCCGAATTGATGCACAGTCGCTTAAGTCCAAGCAGTTCACTCAAATGGCACAACCAACGGTTGGTAAGGAAAGAGGGTTCTTTGGGAGCCAGGATAATTTTATCAAAAACAATGTCCTTAAAAACGAAGGCAACCAGGGCAAATATTACAATGGCAGCCAATGACCGTAACAAGTGCCAGCGCATCACTTCAAGATGGTCCAGGAAAGACATTTCCCCTTGTTTTTTCTCGCTCATATTCAATCCGGGTAAAAGCTGTGCAAATTAACAAAAAAAAACTGACCCACTTGAATCGGATATCAAATTATACTATCTTTAGTTTCCTCAGTCTTTTCGAGGGTGAACAATGGAGAATATTGGAGAGATACTACACGAAAATCTCAAGAAATATTTTGGATTTGACAGTTTTAAGGGCAATCAGGAAGCGATCATATCCAATGTTCTAAGAGGCAATGACTCTTTCGTATTAATGCCCACCGGTGGGGGTAAATCTCTATGCTACCAGCTTCCGGCGCTGATCAAAGACGGAACGGCCATTGTCATCTCCCCGCTCATTGCACTCATGAAGAACCAGGTGGATGCCATGCGAAGCTTCAGCCTGGACGATGGTGTAGCGCACTTTCTTAACTCATCGCTTACGAAAAATGCCATCGCAAAGGTAAAAAAGGATGTACTGGACCAGCGTACACGGCTCCTTTATGTGGCACCTGAGAGCCTGACCAAGGAGGAGAACATTGAGTTCCTGAAAAAGGTGAACATCTCCTTCTATGCCATTGATGAAGCACACTGCATTTCCGAATGGGGCCACGATTTCAGACCCGAATACCGACGTATACGTCCCATCATCAACAAGATAGGCTCTGCCCCCATTATTGCCCTTACTGCCACTGCCACACCAAAGGTTCAGAACGATATCCAGAAGAATCTGGATATGCTTGGAGCCAATATTTATAAATCCTCATTCCGCCGACATAACCTCTATTATGAGATCAGGCCCAAGGTACATGCTACCAAAGAGATCATTAAATTCATCATGGCAAATCATGGCAAATCAGGTATCATCTATTGTCTCTCGAGAAAAAAAGTGGAGCAGTTGGCGGAAACACTCAAAGTAAATGGCATCAAATCACTTCCCTATCATGCCGGAATGGATGCAGTGACCCGCTCATCAAACCAGGACTCATTCCTTATGGAGGAGGCAGATGTGATTGTGGCCACCATTGCATTTGGAATGGGCATCGATAAGCCCGATGTTCGGTTTGTAATCCATTACGATATCCCTAAAAGTCTTGAAGGATATTATCAGGAGACAGGCAGGGCTGGCCGGGATGGAGGAGAGGGCAAATGCATAGCATTCTACAGCTATAAGGATATCCAGAAACTGGAAAAATTTATGCAGGGAAAACCGGTTGCAGAGCAGGAAATCGGCAAACAATTATTGCTCGAAACAGTCGCTTATGCTGAATCGGCAGTATGCCGTCCCAAGCTATTACTCAACTACTTCGGAGAGTTCATGAAGGAGGGATGCGACAACTGTGACAACTGTTTACATCCAAAAGAGAAATTTGAAGGAAAATCCCACATACTCTTATGTTTAAAAGCTGTCTTGGGGGTCAAAGAAAAGTTTAAATCCGAACATGTCGCGAACATACTTGCAGGCACTGCAACCAGTGCGGTGAAGACATACAATCATCACCATTCGGAGTACTTTGGCGCAGGGAAAGATAAGGAGGCGAAATTTTGGAACGCGGTACTCAGGCAAGCCCTGGTGGCCAGAATGATTACCAAGGATATCGAGAATTATGGATTATTGAAACTGACCGATACCGGTCATGATTTTATTGAGAAACCTCATTCGATGATGTTGACACATGATCACGATTTTGATATTGCATCGGAAGAGGGTGTCGCCACCGGGGGTGGAGGGACAGGTGCTGTGGATGATGAGTTGCTTCATGTGCTGAAAGATTTGAGGAGAAAGATGGCCAAGAAGCTAAACCTTCCTCCTTTTGTTATTTTCCAGGATCCTTCCCTGGAGGACATGGCCATCCAGTATCCTGTCAAGCTGGAGGAGTTGCAGAACATTGTAGGGGTAGGGGTCGGGAAAGCGAAAAAATATGGGAAAGAATTCGTTGAGATCATCCGGGATTATGTGGAGGAGAAAGATATTATCAGGCCTCAGGATATGGTTGTCAAATCGGTAGTCAATAAATCGGGTGCCAAGGTTTACATCATCCAGAATATCGATCGTAAGCTTCCATTGGATGATATTGCCGATGCTAAAAAAATTGATATCCTGAACCTTATTGATGAAATTGAAGCCATTGTACATTCGGGAACTAAACTCAACATAGATTATTACCTGAATGAGATCATGGATGAAGAGAAACTGGAGGAGATATTTGATTATTTCAGAGAGGCTGAAACCGAGTCCATCGATGAGGCCCTTGCCGAATTGGGGGAAGAGTACTTCAGTGAAGTAGAGATCCGATTAGTCCGCATCAAATTTTTCTCCGAGCTAGCCAATTAATATGAAGGAGATCCTTTCCATCCGGGGTTTATCCAAATCCTATAAAAACATACAGGCCATACAAAATCTTAATCTGAATATCTCAGAGGGACAGGCCTATGGAATTCTTGGTCCAAACGGAAGCGGAAAAACCACCACCCTTTCCATCGTAACCGGGATTATTCGACAGGATGAGGGAAGCTTCAGCTGGTTTGGTGAGACTCCCAATGCAAATCAGCGAAAATCCATTGGATCACTGATTGAAACACCCCATTTTTATCCTTACCTGAACCTCGAGAAGAATCTGAAAATCATCTGTGATATCAAGGGTATCTCCTATGGAGACATTTATCGGGTACTGGAAACTGCCCGTCTGGAAGAGAGAAAAAAATCCAGGTTCTCCACCCTCTCCCTGGGAATGAAACAGCGTTTGGGTATTGCCGCAGCCCTGCTGGGAGATCCAAGGATACTTGTCCTTGATGAGCCTACTAATGGGCTTGATCCTGAGGGAATTGCAGAGGTTAGAGAGGTCGTTATTGAGCAGGTTGAGAAGGGTAAAACCCTGATCCTGGCATCTCACATATTGAGTGAGGTGGAAAAGATCTGCACCCACGTAGCCATCCTTAAGAAAGGAGAATTACTGGCCAATGGCCCTGTTAAAGAGTTGCTGGCCGAAGAAGAGATCATTGAGATCTCCTGCATGAACAATGAACTGTTGAAGCAAAAGTTGGAAGCATCTCATTTGGTAAAGGAGGTTGAAACTGAGAACGGATTAATTGTAGTCACCCTTTCTGAAAAGGTGTTGCCGGAAGATATCAACGCTTTCGCTTTTTCAAATGAATTGGTGATCCATCATATGCTCAGCCGGAAACGAAGTCTGGAATCCCAGTTCCTTGAACTGGTCAAAGAGGAATAGCACCATCAAATGAAGAGATTATTGCATATTGAACAGATCAAATTACTGAACTATAATCCTTTCCGGATTACTCTAGGCCTTTATTTTATTGCTTTTGCCCTGGGTCTCCTGATCTATCCAGCCGTGGATAAGGAGATCCCTGTGATCTCTCTGAGTGATCTGTTCCGTTTCCCGGACGTCTGGGTGTTTCTTACCTGGGTTACTGAACCCTATAACACTCTTCTTGCACTGATCATCATCATGATTACCACCAAGGAGTTTAGCAACCACACATTCAAAACCCAGCTGGTGTTCGGTCTAAGCCGCACCGACCTGCTGCTACAGAAACTGTTATCTATCGTAGTGCTTTCATTTTTTGCTACACTTCTGCTGGGGCTTACCTCACTGACCCTGGGGCTTATTTACAGTTATAAGCTCACCTTCAAGATCGCTATGGAGAATACCTGGCTCCTGGGAAGATACCTGATGGCTGCATTCTCCTATATGTCGTTTGGGCTGCTTATTGCGCTACTCATTAAGAATACTGCAATGTCACTACTCACTTTCCTTGCTCTGCGGGTATTTGTTGATCCTGTGTTATTCCTGATCCTGCGGAAATATGAGATTAAATGGTACCTGCCTTTCCGGACCACCACGAGGCTAACCCCGGTCCCTGACCTGATCGAGATCTTTCAGAGAAAAATGAACAACGCTGAATCCCTCGATGAAACTGCCCTTGACATTATTCCCAAAGGATTGCCAGCCTGGCTAAACATACTCATGGTTTTACTCTATACCAGCCTGGCTATCTTTTTCAGTTACAGACTTATGCAGCGAAGAAGGTTCATCTGACCCCATCCAGGAGATCTGTCAATGGATCCCAGCTCAATACCTCCTGCCCTTCCAATCAGATCTTACAAACAGCGATCCTGACAGGATTACCATTTGCAATAAATAGTATACCAGTGAGATCGGAAGAAATCCTCTGAGGCTCTTC
>JAUVKN010000077.1 GCA_030596245.1 Bacteroidia bacterium
GCCTTAATAAGCTCAAGGCCAGCGCATACCTCTGCTATATTTCCATGGTTCAGGGCATTGAAATCGTTCGGGAATAAGGTATCTGAAAGTTTCAATCCAAGGATACGAAACATGATCCCAGTATCAAAGAACAGCATTTTAGCTTTTTTGGTATTTACTGAAGCTCCCAGCGGTAATCCCTGGCCAGATGTGTGATAAACAGGGTGAACCAGACCGGCCAGTATTAACAGCTCCAGAACATCCTTCACCTGTCGTGAAGAATAATCCGGGCCTGCATGAACATGTTTGAATTTGTTTCCAGACTGGTATGCAACGGACTTGAACACATCAAATATTCTGATGGATGGTATCCTTTTTTTGTATTTCGGAAAATCGGACTGCAAAGAAATGATGATATCATTCTGTGCATCCTGGCATTTCAGAAGGTCCTTGTCTGCAATATAAGATTTGACAACTGCTGGCATGCCTCCTACCAGGATGTATCTGGAATAGTACAGGAGGAGTTTCTCATGAAACGCGTTATTCAGCGGGATAGCTATTGAAGCCCTCTGTTTTACCTTGATCAGTTGTTCCTCTTCCAGTGCAATCAGAAACTCATCAAAGGACATGGAATACATAAACAATGACCTGATCCTCCCTACCCCGAAACTGGCGAGTTCCCTGAATGCAAATTCCAGCAAAGATCCGGTGGCAACAAGGTGTAGCCCTGGTCGTTTTTCGTAAAAATAACGCAAAGCCCTCAGAGCTCCCTGGCATGCCTGAACTTCATCAAAGAAAATCAGTGTTTTATGATCCTTTACAGGAATTCCATAGTATGCTGAAAGATTTTCACATATCAGGTCCGGATCCAGATTTCCTTCGAAAAAGGAGTGAACTGCAGCAGTTTCATCAAAATTTACCTCAATGAAATACTCAAAAGATTGTCCGAATTCTCTGACAATATATGTTTTTTTACCATTGCTCTCTTTGATCAGCAATGGCAGTCTTCTCATTGGCTGACCACTCCGAATGCACACCTCTATAACATAGTCAGGAGGTGACGGTGATCACAAGCCGGCGGGAGCCAGCATGATTCCTGAACTCACACAGGTATATCCCCTGCCACACACCCAGATTCACTCTTCCATCGGTAATAGGAATGGACACAGAACTGCCAATAATGGAAGCCTTCAGGTGAGCGGGCATATCATCGTCTCCCTCAAAGACATGTGTATATGAAGGATGGTTTTCAGGGACCAGGTGATTGATAAACGATTCGAAATCAAACCTCACTGAAGGGTCTGCATTTTCATTGAGGGTGAGTCCGGCAGAGGTATGCTGGAT
Organism: Bacteroidia bacterium; assembly: GCA_030596245.1. Lineage (GTDB taxonomy): Bacteria > Bacteroidota > Bacteroidia > Bacteroidales. The sequence continues at coordinate 1,324 of JAUVKN010000077.1, forward strand.
CAGGAGATGCATCATACCAGTATCGGGAAGTTCTCCAATGGCATCCAACACTTTTCGGGTGATCAGGTGAAATCCCCTTGGCACAGGTGACAATGTGATGCTCTTCTGGATAACCATAGCAGTGGATAATTGTTAATAATTCACAAAAATAGACCATTATTGAAGCTACGGGGTAATTTGCCCTCATTTTTTTGTCTATTTTTGCGTGATGTTTTTCGGGAGGTATAGGTTGCATTTTAAGCTGTTGCTGGGAATGCTGGTAGTCATGACATTTTCCATTGATCTTGAAGGTCAGTGGAAAAGTGATAAGGAAGATGAGCTGGTGCAGTTCTCAGGAATGGTGAGAGATTTGCAACATCGTCCCCTTCCTCATGTAAACATTATCATCCTCAATGAAAGACGTGGAACCACCTCCGACCGGCGAGGGATGTTCTCTTTCGTAGTAAGGTCTAACGACACCATCCTGTTCAGCCACATGGGACATAAGGGAACGATCCATGTGATCCCCGATTCCCTGGGTGGACAACAGTACCCGGCAGATATTTTCCTGGTGAGTGATACTTTCCATCTGGCTGAAGTCAGGATCTATCCCTGGAAAACTTACCACGAATTTAAGGAGGCTTTCCTGGCTCTGGAATTGCCGGACGATGACCAGAAGCGTGCCTACCATAACATAGCCCTGATCAAGACCCAAATCAAAATGAATGACTTCGGACCCAGTCCCAATATCAACTTCAGGGAAGTCATGAAACAGCAATACAACCAGTTATATACAGCCGGTCAGTATCCTTACTACACCATCTTCGATCCCCTGCGTTGGGCCAAATTTTTCGAATCCCTGAAGAGTGGTGATTTCAAACAGGATGATGATTAAGTTTCCAGCACAATTTTCCTATTCATTCATCAGTTAGTACTATATTCGGGAACCCCTTAGGGCTCACGCAAGTAAAATTCTATTTGTGAAAAACCTGCTGCTTTCATTCATGCTCCTTATCCTGACTTCAAGTCTGATCATCGGACAGGAGCATGGCCTGCTTACAGGAAGTGTGAGGGACAGTGTTGGTGATCCGGTGGATCTTGCCAATGTGGCCCTTCTGGGCACACAGGAAGGGACCATGACCAGGGCTGATGGAACCTTTGAACTGGAAATCCCGGCAGGTCGATCCTATACAGTGGTGATCTCCTGTGTGGGATACCGCACCAAACAATTTGCCATCCGTTTACAATCAGGTGAAACCCAGGAGCGAAGCCTGGCCCTTCAAAGGGATGTCCGGTCCATTAAAGAGGTTTCAGTGAGTGCAAGGCAGGAGAGGGCCAGCACCTTCCACCGGATCGACGTGGAAGAGCTCAATTACATGCCCACCACCACTGGAAAGGTGGCAGCCATTATCAAATCCCAGGCAGGTGTAAGTTCCAACAACGAACTCAGTTCCCAGTATTCGGTCAGGGGCGGCAATTTCGATGAGAACCTGGTCTATGTCAATGATATTGAGATTTACAGGCCTTTTCTGGTAAGGTCCGGACAGCAGGAAGGACTGAGTTTTGTGAACTCCGACCTGGTCTCCTCAGTGAAGTTCTCAGCCGGGGGATATGATGCCCGGTACGGCGATAAGATGGCCTCTGCCCTGGATATCACCTATAAGAGGCCCAGGAAATTTGCAGGCTCCTCTTCGGTAAGCTTGTTGGGTGCATCTGCCCATGTGGAAGGTACGTCTAAAACCCGGCGCTTTACCTTTCTGGCCGGTTATCGATATAAAACCACCTCCTACCTGTTGAATACCCTGGAGACCACTGGTGATTATAAACCTCAGTTTTCCGATCTTCAGACGCTGCTTACCTACCAGCTTTCCAGGAAACTGGAGATCTCATTCCTGGGAAACTACTCTTCCAATACATACCAGTTTATTCCCCAGACACGGGATACTGAATTTGGTACCAAGGACCTGCCCCTGAACCTGAGGATCTATTATGAGGGACAGGAAGTGGATCAATTTGATACATACCTGGGTGCACTCTCACTCAATTATCGTCCTTTGAAAGGATTGTCGCTTAAGTTTACCGGATCGGCCTTCAAAACCTCTGAACAGGAGACTTACGATATCCTCGGGCAATACCTGATCAATGAACTGGATAATACACTGGGATCGGATACTTACGGCGACAGTATCCTGAATGTGGGGATCGGAACAGTGCTTACACATGCAAGAAACTACCTGGATGCCATTGTGGTCTCAGCTGCACATCTGGGTAGTTACCAGACAGAGAACAACCGGCTACAATGGGGGTTGTCCTACCAGTACCAGGACTTCTACGACCGGATCAATGAGTGGGAAATGCTCGATTCATCGGGGTATTCGCTCCCCAATGACGAAGAAGAACTGGTCCTGAGCGAATCAAAACATGCGGAGAACAGAATTGTCTACGATCAATTCAGCGGTTTCCTTCAGAACACCTGGGAGATAAACGGGGCAGAAGCTGATATGTTTGTGACAACCGGGGTACGGGCGACAGTCTGGAATTTTAACCAGACAACCATGATAAGCCCGCGTGTCACCATCAGTACTCAGCCCTACTGGGAACGGGATGTAATGTTCCATGTGTCAGCCGGTTACTATTACCAGCCACCATTTTATAAGGAGATGAGAATGCCCGATGGCACCATCAACGAGGAGATCCTGCCCCAACGATCCATTCATCTGCTGCTGGGCGGGGACTATATTTTTTCTTTGTGGGACAGGCCATTCAAACTGACAGGCGAGGCCTATTATAAATGGCTGGACGATCTGATTCCCTATAAAATAGAGAATGTAAGACTCTCCTATGCGGGAGAGAACATTTCACAGGGATATGCCCGCGGGATTGACTTTAAGCTGAATGGGGAGTTTGTACATGGCGCCGAATCATGGATGACCCTCTCTTTGTTGCAGACCAGGGAAGATGTGGAGGGAGACTATTACTATGTTTTCAATGGAAACAATTACATCAAAATGCCAGCTGGTGAATTTCCAAGACCCACTGACCAGCTTCTCACATTCGGACTCTATTTTCAGGACTATTTCCCCAACAATCCGGGGTACAAGGTGCATCTGAATGCCTTTTACGGCACAGGTTTGCCCCTGAGCAGTCCAAATGATGACCAATACTATACCCAGGTCCGCATGAGGCCCTACCGAAGGGTAGACATTGGATTTTCCAAGGTGATCAAACGGGAAACCGACATGCTGGGTGAAAAAAACCCTCTCCGGTTCTTTGAAAGTATATGGATCAGTGGTGAGATATTTAACCTGCTTGGAATCAACAATGAGGCCTCCTATTTATGGATCAGGACCATCTCCGACCAGCAGGGAATCCCCGGGCAATTTGGAGTACCCAATTACCTCACCGGCCGTAGGTTCAATGTGCGGATCACTGTGAGTTTCTAATCACCAATCACCCCTGTCACCAGTCACTATTTACATCTCCCCGGTACCAGGAACTTACTTATTTCCATCCTGGTTCTCTCTTTTTGTTCCCTGGCAGCTACTTCGGCAGGAAGCTGTGATGGATCCCCTTTATATCCGATTGCCATCATGGCTGCCGGCTCGTACCTGGTGGGGATCACCAAAACCTCTTTGGACCTCTCATCATCATATCCGGACATTTGATGTACATAGAGATCCATATGGGTGGCCTGCAGGAGAAGATTGGCCACAGCCATACCGGTCTCGTAAAACGCCAGACGATTGGGTCGATTCTTATACGTAGAGATTACCTGTGCTAAAGAGAGCACAAGCAGGGGGGCCGTTTTTGCCCATACCTTGTTTCCCTCATGCAGCAGATCAAACAAGACCTCATATTCAGACGTATCCTTTGTGGCAAAGATAAATCGCCAGGGCTGTGCATTTCTTCCTGAAGGAGCCCACTTAGCTGCTTCAAACAATTGGTGCATCTTTTCATACTCAACCGGTCGGGGATCGAATGCCACGGGACTCCACCGCCTGGTTAATAATTCGTGTAGTTTGTCCATGTTTTTAATGTTCTGTATTATGCAAGATATACTTTATTTAACAGTCAGGTGTGACATATGTTTTATTAACTTTACAGCTTCACAAAATTACTCACTTTAGAACAGGTTTTTGCTATGAACACACAAGATTACATCCAGCGAGAAGACAAGTTTGGTGCGCATAACTATCACCCACTTCCTGTGGTCCTTGACCGTGGCAAGGGGGTGTTTGTGTGGGACGTGGATGGCAGGAGATATTACGACTTCCTTTCTGCATATTCTGCGGTGAACCAGGGACATTGTCACCCGAAGATTGTGGGTGCCATGACTGAACAGGCCAGCAAGCTGACTCTCACTTCCAGGGCATTCTATACCAGCATGTTGGGCGAATTCGAGGAGTACATCACCACCTATTTTGGATATGACAAAGTACTCCCCATGAACTCTGGTGCAGAGGGTGACGAAACTGCTTTGAAACTCTGTCGAAAGTGGGCCTACGAAAAGAAAGGGATCCCTGAAAATGAGGCTAAGATCATTGTGTGTGAAGGCAATTTCCATGGCCGGACCATTACCATCATCTCCATGTCTACTGATCCCGATTCTTACAAAGGCTTTGGTCCCTTTACCCCGGGCTTTGTTACCATACCTTACAATGATACCAATGCACTGGCCAAGGCACTGGAGGATCCCAATGTAGCCGGATTCCTGGTGGAACCCATTCAGGGGGAAGCAGGAGTATATGTTCCGGATAGTGGATTCCTGAGCAAAGCTTATGAGCTTTGTAAAGAGAAAAACGTCCTGTTTATTGCTGATGAGGTTCAGACCGGACTGGCCAGGACAGGTAAACTGCTGGCCTGTGACCATGAAGAGGTCCGTCCCGATATCCTGATCCTTGGAAAAGCTCTTTCGGGAGGAGTCTATCCGGTATCAGCCGTCCTGGCTGATGATGAGATCATGCTATGTATCCGTCCGGGCGAGCACGGCTCCACCTATGGTGGGAATCCGGTAGCAGCCAAGGTAGCCATTGCAGCACTGGAGGTGATCAAAGAGGAGGATCTTTCAAAGCGTGCCGAGGAGTTGGGCAAAAAATTCCGTGCCGATTTAAGAAAGATCGATTCTCCTTTGATTGAACTGGTCAGAGGCAAAGGTTTACTAAACGCAATCGTGATCAAACCCACCAATGGAAAGGGTGCATGGGATGTTTGCGTGGCCTTGAAGGAGAATGGGTTGCTGGCTAAGCCCACCCATGAGCACATCATCAGGTTTGCCCCTCCCCTTGTCATTACCGAAGAACAACTGGAGGAGTGTGCCGATATTATCAGCAAGACCATCCACTCTTTTGAGTAAATCCTATCTCTTTATATACTTCAAGGTGGTGGAAAGATCTGATCCTTCGATCTTTATCATATAGACGCCCCTATTCTGTTCTGAAATATCCAGTGTCATGAGTCCGGACAAGGAGGAGTAGTCCCTGGATGCAACAAGTCGTCCGTCGGTCCCATAAATCCTGACCAGGGTTTCACCCGATGTTGGGAAATCCATGAAGATCAATCCATTACCTGGATTGGGAAACATCTTGAGATAATCGGTCTCCTCTTTCGGAATCCCAACGCCGCTCCATGTATAGATCCCATCAGGACCGACAGTATAATCCAGACCTGATATGATCTGGTTCCCCACTATATTGACCTCGTGGGTTTCGATCATATTCAGCCCTGCGATATCAATAAGCAGGAGGTAATCGCCATCTGGCACATGTTCAAACATGAAATTTCCAAAATCATCTGTTTCAACATAGGCCACTACCTCTCCTGCATTGGTTGTTTTTTGGGCCGGTCTTTTCACCACAAGGACGGATGCTTTCTTTACGGGTTTTGCCAGGGTACCCTTCAGTGCACCCTCCTCCTCGTAACTCACAAACCCTGACATGACACCACTTCCATCTTCCGGGGTGAGTTTTGATACTTCGGCAACCACAATATCAAGAAAATCTACTTTGGTATCCACCTTGAAATCATTGAATTGCGCATCATTCCAATCAACCTCATTTCCAAGGTAGGTAGGAATGGCTTCAGGATAAGTTTCAGGATCGGGCACCACCTGCAAGGTGTAATTGCCCGGATAAAGACCCTGAAACAGATACCTGCCCGCATCATCAAGCATGACTGAATCTACCATGGGGAAAGCACCAGCCCTGGAAGATTTATAGGCCCTGACAAACCCAGGGAAGACAGGATTTCCTGATTGATCGGAGACCAATCCCCCCAATTCCGAAGCTGCATCCAGGTTAACTAACCAGCTTGTATAAAGATAATTTTCAAACAAGGAACTACCGCCAATCATTAAATTATCGGCCTGGGAGAGGTATACCGATGAAAAAATATCTCCATTCCACAGTACTTCCAGATCGATCCCATTTAGCCTGTATCCAGGACCCTTAAGGATGGTGGCGTTGTTGGACCAAAGGGGAACCCCTTTATAGTCAAGCCCCACAAGGAAAACCGGATAGGTTCCTGTAACAGGTTCTGCTTCCAGACCTTCGAAATCCTGATTTTCGCTGCTATATCCCATCAATGATACATTCCCACTGCCATCGGCATCAAATCCTTGTAAGCCAACATAGTCGGATGACAATCCATATCCCCAAAGTTCATCACCACTTTCCAGATCTACGGCCACAATAAAGACCCCGTTGGTATATTTTTTTTCGAGGACCCTGCCTGCAACATCAAATGACTCATTCAGAAAAGAGCCGCACATATAGAGAACATCATCGTTCCATTGAATTATATCGTAATAAAATTCCGCAGAGAATTCATCGCTTTGAGCGCCTTTTTTTCCTTCCCCAAAATTATTACCCATGTTTTGAAAGGGCTTTATCCAACGGCTGGTTCCATCAGGATTCATCCTGAAAACAAATTGGTTGGCATAGCCCGATCCATTTACAATGCTGATTTCCACATCACCCAAACTAAAATATCCAGTAGTTGTCACTCCGGCCATTATCAGGTCTCCATTCTTCATGGCCAATCCTTTAAAAATATGTGTGTCATACCCGAAGCCCTTCATGGATCCCTCATTGACCCATTCCTGCTTGCCTAACTGGTCCAGTTTTACAGCAAAAAGTCCGTAGCCATCCTGATGGGATTCCAGAACATCATTGTCGATTAGGGGACTGCAGTTGGAGTCATAGGTGCCGGAGATTATAACATTTCCATGGATATCAGGCGATACCTCCAGGTTATAATAGAAACCGTTGGCAGAAACAGTGGTATCGAATCCAGCAGTATACACCCAATCCAGTTTAAGATCAGGACTATATTTCAGGACATACAGGTAACTCTGGGACTGTACATCCCCTATGATCCCATAACCCTCAACATCCTTAAGTTGATTTTCGGTACCGTAAATATAAATCGAGCCATCCCTCTTATCCCCCCTGGCATAGGAATATGCAGATTCAGAAGGGCCCAGGTTCCAGATTCTCACCATATTTTCATACTTACCTTGTTGATCATATTTTGCAATGAATTCCATATTATAGGCTCCATTGAGGCTCAAAGTATGACCACTGGCATCCACATTATCACTGGCTCGTGCCATTATGGTAAGTCCGCCGTTTGAAGAGACTGCCTCAACAGCGGTATTTGACCCTCTTATATAACTGGAGGATAGTACTTTTCCATTCTCATCATATTTAAGGAAGAACAGGTTGGAAAAATCGCTGTACACCTCACTCAGATCCGGATGATAAACATTGGAATAAGAGGATCCCGAAATCCAGTAAAAACTGTTGGGTCCCGCTTCAACCAGTTGGGGTGAAGAGGGATAACCTGATAATCCGACGAAATCTGTACTCCCCGTTACCAGGCTTTGACCTTGACTTTGCCCGGCAAGAGATCCAGTCATCATCAGTGAAACCGCATAAAGTAATACTCGCTTCATATCGCAATAGATTTAGATTAACTTCCTGCTTGATAGCGCATGCCCATTACCAGGATGTCATCCACCTGGTCCAACTTTCCCATCCAGGTCCTCAACTCAAGTTCCAACAGTTCGGCCTGCTTCTCAACCGGTTCTGAGCTGATTCTCATCAACAATCTTTTAAAGGGCTTTGCTTTATATTTTGATCCGTTCTCACCCCCGAACTGATCGGGGAATCCATCTGAAAACAGATAGATCATGTCCTGATCCTTCAGATCGATCTTATGGTTGGTAAAAGGTCCCTCTTCACCCACATGTTTCCCAATTGGCATTTTATCGGCTTTATATTCAATCATTTCACCCTGGCGCATGATTACCAGTGGATTGTATGCACCGGAATATTCCAGCATGTTGAGCTGTCTGTCGATCACTACCAGTGACAGATCCATACCATCTCTTGTCTGACTGGCTTCTTCATCTTTATGGGACATGGACCTGATAATATAGCTCCTCAGACGATTCAGAATCTCTCCCGCCTTCATGATTTCGTCTTTGTTCACAATTTCATTTAGAAAGGTCAGTCCCAACAAACTCATAAATGCCCCTGGCACCCCATGTCCGGTGCAATCGGCAGCACAAACAATGACCCGGTCATGTTTCTCCTCAACCCAGAAGAAATCACCACTCACAATGTCCCTGGGTTTAAAAAGAATAAAATGATCGGGCAGGGTTCGCTCCAGGGTTAGTTTTCCCGGAAGCACAGCCTGCTGAATTCGTTTTGCGTAGAGGATACTGTCAGTGATCTCCTTATTCTGAAAGGCAATCTGATCTCTTTGTTCCTCCACAAAGTTTTTCTGTTCGGAAATTTCATCCCGTTGCGCTTCAATTTCAACCTTCTGATCTTCTATCTCCCGTGTCCTCTCCTTCACCCTGGTCTCCAGGATGCGTTTATCCCTGATCAGTTGTCGTTCCCTGTATTTAATGGTTGCGTAGATCAATGAGAGTCCTGCCATCACCTCAAACAGGATAAACCAGATGGTTTTCCAGAAAGGGGGTTTAATGATGAATGCAAAGCTGGCCCCATCTTCAACAGATACTCCATCCAGGTTATATGCCTTCACCCTGAAGACATATTGACCGTTGGGAATTTTTCTGTAGGAGACAGAGCGGTCGGTACCCGGAACCGACCAATCATCTTCATATCCCTCCAGAATATAGGAAAACCTGTTCTGAGATGGAATGGTCGTATGAATGCCTGTGAAACTGAAGGTCATTGAATTCTTATTGTAAGGCACAGCAGGTTCTCCCGGGAATCTGATCCCGGAATTCTGCCCCCTGTTAAGAGAAAATGCATATGTTTCTCCCTCCACCAGTGGAGGAAACAGGATCAGATCCGGCGGAGTGGTATCCTTCAGGTTGTACTTCGGATCATAATGAACAAGACCAGCGATAGTCCCAATCCACAATCCACCCTTATCACCTTTGGTAATGGCCCTGTAATTTGTTTCCAGCGGGTAAAATCCATCATCATATCCATAATACGCGACCTCCTCCGATTCGATGTTTAACACATTAATGCCCCGTACCGTTCCTATCCATAAAGACTTACTATCGGCAAATTCAACAAATTGGATTGAATTGGAAGTTAGCCCCGCTTCAGTATCGTAATTTGTAATACGGAGAGTCTCATCCATTTCCAGTTTAGATATTCCCCGGTTGGTTGCCACCCATAAGTTGCCGTCAGTATCATGGGTCACATCGATACAATTATCTGAAATGAGTCCGTTTTCCATTGTATAACTGGCCAGATACCGGCCTGAATATTCAAAAACGGTAATGCCTCCTTCGGTTGCACAGAAAATCCTCTCTTGAAATTGTGCCATATCATTGACAATGGGGTTCACCAGTCCTTCATTCTCCCCTAACGTGGATGTTTTACCCCTGTGATGTATATAAATGCCTGAATCTGTAGCACACCATAAGTGCTGGTCCGGGGTTATCAACAGGCTGTTGATCGCAGTATAGGCCCAATGCAATCCGATATCCACCGGTCTTATTGATCTTCCATTGTAATAAAGCAACTCTTTGTCGGTTCCGATATAGATATTCTGATACTGATCCTCCACAAATGAAAGAGGCATGTTTTCTTTGGGAAATCCAACCCGTTCATCGATAAGAAACGTTTTTCCATTGTATTTGTAGCGCAGGTGCCCCCAGGTACCGAACCAGATACGGTCCCTTGAATCCCTGTATACCGAGGTCACATGATTTTCCGGAAGTCCATGATCCATATCGTAAGTCCGGAAGATGACCCGGCCATATTTTGAGACCCCTCCAAATGTGGCCAGCCAGATATTTCCAAAACTATCTTCAAAAATATCTTCTACTCCATCGTCAACAAGGTTGTTTGATTTTGTGATATGCATAAAACTTCCTTCATCATACAACCAGACTCCATCTTCATATGACTGGATCCAAATCCTGTGGTGCTGGTCTTCATAAAGACTTCTGGCAATTGGCTCAGAATTGTGCCCGCTGGATAGGGCATGGAACTGTCCGTTTTCATAAACATATAGTCCGTCCACATAGGTGCTACACCATACCTTTCCACTGTGATCTTCTAAAAGAGAGATCACCATTTCGTCTTTTAATCCTTCATTATATCCCAACCTGGTCATACCATCGTCTCCATAAACAAAAACACCATTTTCCTGAGAGGCGTACCATATCTCTCCCGATTTTGTCTCAATGATGTCCCTGATCAGTTCATCTTTTAATAGTTGTTCGTATCTGTCCGGACCGTCGAAGATTGTCAGGCCTGGATTTGTAGCCACATGCACCCTTCCCCTGGAGTCCGCAAAAATATCCAATACCGGATTTCCTGGCAATATATCTTCCATGGTGTATGAATATACTGTGTCTTCGTAAATCACCGAAAGACCGTAAGCCGTGGTAATCCAGATATACCCATTCTGATCCTCAATCATCCTGTCCACCCGTTTGTCAATCAACCTGTTATTTAGAGGAAAGAGCGAGACCCGGTCTCCATCGTAAATTGCGATCCCGCCTTCAGTTCCAAACCAGACAGATCCGTTCCTGTCAATCAGCAGACAATTCACAAAATCATCGGCCAACCCGTTGGAAGTATTAAAATACTCAAACTTGTACCCGTCAAATCGGGCAGCACCCACCTGGGTGGCAAACCAGATATAACCATCAAAGTCCTGATCAATATCATAAACCGTACTCTGGGGCAAATTGTCCTGAATCGTATAGTTCTTAAAGGGGATTTTCTGTGCATGAATCAATGAGCACAAAGAGAGAATCAGGCCAAACCATATGAGCTTTCTCCCCACTGAATGAATAAATCTTTTTCTATCTTGCATCGCGCTTGCTAAATGCATCAATTTATGAAAAAATACCTCTCATTCCTGCTGTTATTAACATTATTAACCGGCTGCAATAATCCCGGCGGCAGGTCCTGGATCATCCCGGTCACCATTGATCCTTCCGATCTTCTATATACGCCCGTGCAAATGGAAAGTTTCGAAATGAGACGAAATCAGGTACTTTCCAACCTGGAAGAGGGCTATGTGATCCTCAGATCCAACGATCAGAGCAGTCACAACCGACATGAGTTCAGGCCCAATAACTATTTTTATTATCTGACAGGGTATGAGGCTCCCTATTCCTATGCTCTCCTGTGTAACCAGGATGAGCAACAATTCACCCTATCCATGCCCCCGCAAAGTATCAGATCATTGATCTATGAGGGGGAACACTTACCGGCCGACACTGTAAGAGAGCTTTACCGGCCCGACAGATTGCTTTCCTATCATGATTTCGGGAGGTTGATGGACAGCATACTTCAATCGGGAGCACCTCTCTATTTGGACCTGTCAGATCGTAATTTCCTGAATGATCTTCAGCGAAGAGTTGGAGATAACGGAAACAGTGAATTCAGGAGTGTGGCCCAACTGGTAGATGAATTAAGGGTGATCAAAGGATCTCTTGAAGTTGAACGACTGCAGAAAGCCTGCAATATCACTTCCAGAGCACTTACCAATGTGATGAAAGAGTGTACTGCAGGAGTGTATGAATTTGAAATGGAATCTGTTATCGAAGGGACATTTTTGCAATATGGAGCAACTATGCCAGGTTTTCCATCCATCGTAGGGTCGGGACCCAACAGTACCATTTTGCATTATGAACCCAATACCCGCCTGATGGAAGATGGAGATCTCTTATTGATGGATATAGGTGCAGAGTATGGACACTACACTGCTGACATTACCCGCACCATCCCCGTAAATGGCAGGTTCAGTGAAGAACAGCGGACCATCTATCAGCTTGTACTGGATGCGCAACTGACTGCCATTGAACAGATGAATCCCGGCCGTATGTTTATGGATGGTCACATGGCTGCAAAAGAGGTAATCGTCCGGGGCCTGGTCCATCTGGGCTTGATTACCGATCCTTTCTCACCGTGGCAGATCAAATTCTACATCCTCTACCCCTCCTCACATTACCTGGGGATGGATGTACATGATGTGGGTGACAAGGGTGGGAGTTTTGCTCAATTCATGGAGCAAACACCCGGTGAATCCATAGAAAGCAGGGTGCTGGAGCCCGGGATGGTGCTCACCATTGAACCCGGACTCTATTTCAGGGAAAAGGGGCTTGATCAGCTTTTCGAAATCTTCAAACATGAAGCTGACAGCACCGAGATTGTTGAGTTTATTGAGCAGGTGGCGCCCGTTTATGAGAAATATAAAAACATCGGTATCAGGATTGAAGATGATATCCTTATTACCAAAACGGGAAGCATCAACCTCTCCAGGTATGCACCCAAAGAGATTGAAGATAT
>JAUVKN010000111.1 GCA_030596245.1 Bacteroidia bacterium
GTTTTTATATTTGTCAATACCACGTTTGTAGGAGTTTGCTGCTTTTTCAAGCTCACCCAATTCCACATAAGCATCCCCAAGGGTGCTGAATTTTGCAGCGCCCACAAGCAGGTCGTCGGTGTTGAATTTATTTAGCAGGTCAATGGCTGCTTCATGGTCACCCAGCTGGTTATAACATATACCAGCATAATACCTGGCAACTTTGGCAGCTTTGGTGATCCCATAATCATCGATTACATTCAGGAAACCAGGGTAGGTTCCATATCCGTTAAGAGCGAGATTGAATGAATCAAGTTCGAAGAACCGTTCTGCATAATACATATCAGCAGCAGCTTTCTCATTGAGGGGCTTCAAATAATACCTGTTTCCACCAACGATGACTAACAGTACCACAATAAGTCCCCCCAGGATGTAAGTAAGTAACTTCTGATTATCTTCTATGAATTGCTCGGAACGTGTTAACGCTTGTTCTATCCCTTCTAAACTCTTGTCCGTTTGCTTCACATTCTTTTTCTTCGACATTACACGGTTTTTTGTTGGTTTTGCCAATCCGCTAGGCGGATCAGCGATCCTTTGTTTATTTAATTTGTATTTGCTTTCCCCGCAGCGAACTACGGGTAAAGCTCATGGTTTTCAAAAACTTCCGCAAAAGTAATCCTTTTTTGGAAAAATGTCGGCTGCGGCGCCACAAAAATAGTAATTTTGTGTATGCATCTGAAATCACTCTCTCTGGTTAATTTTAAGAATTATGAACAGGTGGATATAGCATTGTCAGAAAAGATCAACTGCTTTGTGGGTGAGAATGGTGTTGGTAAGACCAATATTCTGGATGCAGTGCACTACCTGTCGCTCTGCAAAAGCAACCTGAATCCGGTCGACAGTCAAAATGTGAGGCACGATGAGGATTTTTGTGTGGTACAGGGCATCTTTGACAGACTTGGAAAGGAAGAGAATATTTATTGCGGAATCCGGAAACAGAAGAAGAAGCAGTTCAAAAGGAACCAGAAAGAGTATCAGAAGTTATCTGAGCATATTGGATTGATCCCGCTGGTGATGATCTCACCGGCTGATAGTATTCTTATCAATGGAGGGAGCGAAGAACGGAGGAAATTTCTGAATGGGGTCATTGCACAATACAGCCGTGTATATCTTGTTAATCTGATCCAGTACAACCGGGCGCTTAATCAGAGGAACCGTTTGTTGAAGGATTTTGCTGTAAGCCGTAGTTTTAACCTGGAGATGTTGGAAGTGTGGGATGACCAGCTCATTCGTTATGGTGAGCCCATTTACGAAGAGAGAAGGAGGTTTGTGGAGGAGCTTTTGCCAGTATTCACTACGATTTATGAACAAATATCAGGCAACAGGGAAAATGTAACACTCACCTACCAGGCGCAGCTTCAACACCTCTCCTTCAGGGAAGGATTAAAGCAATCTCTGGAGAAAGACCGCATCCTTCAATATACCACTTTTGGGACCCATAAGGACGATCTGGGGATGGCTCTGGGTGAGCACAGTCTGAAGAAGATTGGCTCGCAGGGACAGCAGAAAACTTTTCTGGTAGCTTTAAAACTAGCTGAATTTGAATTTATCAGGAAACTTTCAGAGATTCCACCCATTTTGCTTCTGGATGATATTTTTGATAAATTCGATGCAAACAGGGTAAAACAGATCATCAAGCTTGTGGCGGAAAATCATTTTGGTCAGATCTTCATAACCGATACCAACAAAATACGCCTGCAGGGGATCCTGAAGGAAATACCCACAGATCACAGGATATTCAAAATTGATCATAAAGGGTTGGTGCAGCAAACGGATGCATGATATGAAAAGGAAAGAGATCCAGAAAATAGATTCTCTGCTACAGAAATTTGTAAAAGCGAACAACCTGGAGAGGGGACTTGCTGAATACCGGCTCATGAAATCGTGGAAGGATCTGCTTGGCATAACAGTGGCCAAAAAGACCAAATCCATGCGCATTCGCAATCGAAAGCTGTTTATCACCCTCCACTCCTCAGTAGTGAGGAATGAACTTGAAATGATAAAGGAGACACTCATTCCACGGCTCAATGAAGCCGCCGGATTTGATGTTATCGACGATATTGTGCTTAAATGATCAGAATCGGTCCGATGCTGAGAAGAAGAATGAAGCTTCAATAGCTGCATTTTCATCAGAATCAGAACCGTGTACAGCATTGGCCTGCACAGAATCTGCATATAGCTTACGTATGGTACCCTCCTCTGCCTTGGCCGGATCCGTAGCGCCGATTAATTGGCGGTAATCTTCCACGGCATTCTCTTTTTCCAGAACTCCGACTACAATAGGACCTGAGACCATGAATTCAACCAGGTCATTATAAAATGGTCGTTCCTTATGCACTTCATAAAAAGTCTCCGCTTCCTTTTGAGTAAGTTGAAGCATCTTCAGTGCCGTAATTTTAAATCCAGATTCTGAAATCTTATTCAGTATGGGGCCCGCGTATCCTTTGGAAACCGCAAGTGGTTTGATAATAGTAAATGTGATGTTACTTGTCATAGTCCGATTTATTTAATACTGCATATTAACAAATTATTTCAGGGTTT
Organism: Bacteroidia bacterium; assembly: GCA_030596245.1. Lineage (GTDB taxonomy): Bacteria > Bacteroidota > Bacteroidia > Bacteroidales. The sequence continues at coordinate 2,581 of JAUVKN010000111.1, forward strand.
GTTAAGCCACCCTCAATATTTTTTAACTTTGCCCTCTTTAATAGATGATTTACTATGCTGTCGGAAGAAGCTGGAAAGAACATTTCTCAATGGATTGGATCTGCGAAAAAGGTTGCAGTACTGACCCATACCAATCCGGATGGAGATGCAATTGGATCGAGTCTTGCACTTGCCCTGGTTTTAAAGAAGCAGGGGATTGATGCCCGGGTTGTGATTCCGGATGGACTGCCCGATTTCTTAAGATGGCTCCCTGGCATTGAACTCTCCACTACCTTTGCCTATAAAAAGGAGAAAGCCATCGAGGTCATTGAAGGGGCTGATTTGATTTTCTGTCTGGATTTCAATGATCCCGATCGAATTAATGGTGTAAAGGAGTACCTGCTAAGATCCACAGCAAAGAAGGTCCTGATCGATCATCATCAGAATCCTGTAAGGTTCACAGATATTTCTATATCAGAAACCTGGAGGGGCTCAGTGGGAGAGATGATTTACCTCTTCCTGAAAGAGGTTTTTGTAGAAGATGTGCTGGATAAGGACATTGCTACCTGCCTTTATGTGGCAATCATGACCGACACGGGAAATTTTAACTATGCCAGCAGTTACCCCGAGGTTTTTCACATTGTGGGAGAGCTTATGAATTATGATCTGGAAAAGGATAGGATCTATTCGAATGTGTATGATGCTTTCTCAGAGGACCGCATGCGCCTGCAGGGTTATTGCATGCAAGAGAAGATGGTGGTGCTTCCAAAATTTCATACCGCGTATATTAGCCTCACCGATGAGGAGTTGAGAAGGTTCAACCATCGCAAAGGGGATACGGAAGGATTTGTGAATATCCCATTCTCGGTTAAGGGGATCAGGTTTACGGCCCTGTTTGTTGAAAAAAAGGACCGGATCAAGGCATCATTTCGATCCAGGGGAAAATTCCCGGTAAACCGTGTCGCAGCGGATCACTACCAGGGAGGTGGACATATCAATGCCGCCGGAGGAGATTCTTTCCTTAGCATGGAGGAGACTCTGAAACAGTTTCAATCACTTCTGCCAGAATATGCCAGGTTGTTATCGGATACATAGGATTTCTGCACTTGTCATTGCTGTTCTGATATCAGCATGTGATACTCCTGTCCAGAAGCCGGCTACCCCGCAGCAGGATCAGGTATCGGAGCAATTTGTGAAAGCCAATCAATACATGCAGCGCAGGCACCAGGACCACATTGCAGCTTTTATAGAGAGGGTAGGCTGGGATGCCAGAGTAACCCCCACCGGTCTTTGGATCATTGTTGAAAAACCGGGAAGTGGAACGGAGATACAGGTGAATAACAGGGTGACCTATACGTTTGAATCAATGTTGCTGGATGGAACCCCATGTTATGAGGCCACAGACCGGCAACCAAAAGTGATAACCATAGGTAAAGGCGGTGTGGAATCTGGAGTAGAAGAGGGCCTTCAATTGATGAGGCAGGGAACAGAAGCGGTCCTTATGATTCCACCACATCTGGCCCATGGGAATTTTGGGGACCGTGACAGGATCCCCGGCAATAGAGTACTCATTTATCACGTTAAGGTACTGGAGGTACAATAAGGTCCATTAATTATGCTATTTTTGCACAATATTTTTCAGACGAGAGTAAAATGAAGTTGAATATCAAGAAAATATACCCCTTCATAATTGTAGTTACTGGTATTGCTTTAATTAAGGCTTGCCAGGAAGATACAGGAGATCAGGACTTAAGGGAGAAGGAACAACGCTTTTTCGATCTTTATGTGGGCGCGAATTATCCAGATGTGGAGCCTCAGCCCAACGGATTCTATTTTCTCGAACATAAAGCAGGGACAGGATCTTCTCCTGATTCGGATGACTGGCTCCTTGTGAACCATGTTAATTACACAATCCCGGAGGATTATATTTATGAGTCTTATGTGGAGAATGTTGTTATGGACAATAGGCACCTTGATCCGGATACTACAGCTCTTTATGGCCCTTATAAGATGCAAAACGGAACCATTACGGATGGACTCCGGCAGGGAATACTTCTGATGAGTGAGGGAGCGCAGGCCACCATCTTTTTTACAAGCGACCTGGGTTACGGCGCCGATGGAACGGCTGTTGTATCACCTTTTAAGTCTCTCAAATATGAAATTGAATTGCTGGAAGTGATCAAAGACATTGTTGTCTATGAGCAGGATAAAATCAATGCGTATATGGACACTATTCCGGTTGCTGATACCATTCATGATCCGGTGACAGATGCCATTATGTATTACGTGATTGATCAAGCTTCGGATGGGAAACCTGTTGTGATCGATTCCCTCGTACAAATTGCCTACAAAGGTTACCTGATGGATGGTCGTGTATTTGATGAAGCAACAGCTGATAGTCCCTTTGAATTTAAGGTGGGTGATACGGAATTTATTACCGGGTGGGACCTGGGACTGCTCAAATTGCACGAAGGTGAAAAAGCAAGGTTTATTATTCCTTATCCAATGGGTTATGGGGAAGCCGGTAAAGAAGATCCTTCCAGTGGATTAACAGTCATCCCACCGTACGAAACCCTCTTATTTGATATGGAGGTCATCAGTGTAAAGGAAGATCCCGGTGACATCGGTGATGGGGGAGAAGAGTAATCAGGAATATTCTTTCAGTTAGCTGCCAATCAAAAAAATCGCCGGCCGTTTATGCAGGGCCGGTTTTTTCTTTTTCCATTCCCTTATGGGCCAGGTATGGATAAACTCAGAGTCGAGTGTTAAATCGGCTGCAATGCAGAGAAGGGTAGAGGGATCGCAGCTGTTGAGGATATCCTTCAGCAAGGCATCGTTCCGGTAGGGAGCTTCAATGAAGATCTGGGTTTCGCCTTTTCTTCTTACTTCCTGCTCAATCTCCCTGATCTTTCTGATGCGATCGGGCGACTTCACCGGTAAATAGCCGAGAAATCTGAAGGCTTGTCCGTTCAGCCCCGAGGCCATGAGGGAAAGCAGAATGGAAGAGGGTCCGGTAAGCGGAACCACCTTTATACCGTGTTCATGGGCCAACCTGACCACAGCCGCACCCGGATCGGCCACACCAGGTACTCCTGCTTCGGAAATGATGGCTGTATCGGAACCATTCAGGGCCTGTTTCAGGAATGTGGGAATCTCCTCCTCTGGTGTGTGCTCATTCAATTCATGGAAGGTCAACTGATCAATGTCAATCTCATGATTCAGTTTTTTCAGATAACGCCTGGCATTCCTCAGGTTCTCCACAATGAATACATTGATAGCGCTCACCTTCTCAGTAATGCCTGCAGGAATCGTGTCGGTAGTATTGAGACTTCCCAGGGTGTTGGGAACCAGGTAAAGGACGCCTTGCATATTCAGCTCATTGAAAATATGTATTAAAAATAGTTATAACTTCGTGAATAGCGTAATGCAACACCATTCCAATTGAAAATAACTTTCCTGGGAACCGGCACATCACAGGGTGTGCCGGTCATCGGTTGCAGATGTGCCGGGTGTATGTCTGATGATGAACACGACAAAAGGTTGCGTTCTTCCATTCTTGTGGAGCATAAGGAGAAGGTTGTTGTTATTGATACCGGGCCCGATTTCAGGCAACAAATGCTCCGGGCAAATGTGATGAAACTGGATGCAGTCCTGTTTACCCATGAACATCGTGACCATATGGCTGGACTGGATGATATAAGGTCGTACAACTTTATTCAGAAAAGTCCCATGGATATCTTTGCAGAGGAGCGGGTCAAGAGGGCTCTGAACAGTGGTTTCCCCTATGTTTTTGCAGAGAAGAAGTATCCGGGCATTCCACAGGTAATGATGCACACCATTTCTGTTGATCCATTCCGTATCGGCTCTCTGGAGATCATTCCCATTCGGTTGATGCATTACCGCCTTCCTATACTGGGATTCCGGATCGGGGAATTTGCCTACCTTACCGATGGGAACTATATTTCCGATGCCGAGAAGGAAAAACTGATTGGAGTAAAGTTTCTGGTAGTCAGCGCCCTCCGCAGGGAACCTCATATCTCACATTTCACCCTTTCACAAGCAGTATCACTCATCGGTGAGCTGAGCCCAAGAAAGGGGTATCTGACGCACATTTCACATCAGATGGGGCCCTGCCAGGAGTTAAAAAAAGAGTTGCCTGCAAACATTCAACCAGCTTATGATGGCCTTGTCCTGGAGGTATAATCACGCACACCGGACATCTCCTTTCCGGAAGAGAGAAAGAGGATAGCAGTAAAAATACTCAGGACCAGGAATATAATACCTGCCAGGGTAAGTGCCTGTGGAAGTGAGTAGATGTCTTTGATCCACCCAAGCAGAGGTCCCGTAATGGCAAAGAGCAATCGGACGATAAAATTCCGCACAGAGAGTACGGTGGCCCTGATGTTTGAAGCTGTGATCCGGTTAATATAGTCTTTCAGCACAGGAGTGGCATATCCTCTGACCAGGTAAAAAAGGTAGAGGATGATCAGACCCGTGGAAAGATGAAAACGGCTCAGGGCCAGGTATCCCATAGGGATCAGAAGAGAAATCATAAGAATGGAACGGGTTTGTCCCAGCTTTCGCTCAAAATAGTGAGCGGTATAGGAGGTAATTGCCACAGTGAGGTTCAAGCTGGTCCAAAGCAGTCCAAACCACATGATATCAATGTTTGTGTACTTGAAGAAGGGCTGTGCAAACCAGGCCATGGTTAGTGTGGCAGTCCCTGTAATGGCACTGAAAAGAATGTTTCGTCTTAATGGCCTATCCTGAAACAGGGCAAATCGGGCGATCCGGACAATCTCCATAAAACCTGCTTTGATAAGTGGAACCTTGCGTGCGGGTTCTACCAGAGTTATGGCGGCTGGCAGGGCTATGAATGCTACAAAGGACTGGGCAATATATGGTGCTCTTAAAGTAATCCCTGCCAGTACTCCACCCAGGATACCTGCTACAGCCTCAGCAATGTTTCCTATGGAGGTAATTCGTCCTTCAAAACGGGTGTATTTTTTCTCCTCTCCCCGCTCAAGGAGTGAATCATAAAGCATGGCCGAATCTGCGCCTGAAATGCAACTCTGACCAATGCCTAGAATGATTTCAGCGATAAGAAAACCGAGAAATCCATAACTGAAACTGTAAGTGGCAAAGCCGAAAGTTCCAAATATGGCACCGATGATCAGTGTTTTTCTTCGACCAATCACATCTGCAAGATAGCCGGATGGAATCTCCAGCACCACAATGGCGATGGAATAGACTGCCTGCAGAATCATGATATCCTTCATGGAAAGACCGTTGCTTTCATAAAATGGAATTACAATAGGCATGTAGAGCATGAACCATTTGGCAATCTTGATCAGGTAGAGTCGGACAATATTTGGATGCAGGGATCTGGACACTGTTACTCACTTTGCGGCAAAACTATAAAAACCAGAGGGATCCTCCAGAGATGTTTAAGAAAATATTTATTGAAATGGCATTGTAGTTATCTTTGAATACAAACTGTGTATCATGGGAATGACTGTAATTGAGAAGATTCTGGCAGCACACTCAGGTAAAGCCGAAGTCGCTCCGGGCGACATAGTTGATGTGATGATAGATGCCCGGGTAGCTCGCGATTTTGGAGGTGCCAATGTGGTGAAACACATGGAAGAGAACCACTTGGACATTCATAATACTTCAAAAACCTTCTTTACATTCGATTGCAACCCCACCGGATCTGACCAAAAATATGCCGCAAATCAGCATAAATGCAGGCTCTATGCACGCGAACATGACATAAGAGTGTATGATATTGACAAAGGGATTGGGACCCATGTATTGATAGAAGAGGGATTGGCCTATCCGGGTTCCACTGCTGTTTCTACAGATTCACATGCCAATATTCTGGGTGCGATAGGTGCATTCGGGCAGGGAATGGGAGACAAGGATATTGCAGCGTCATGGCATAAGGGTTCTACCTGGTTCAAAGTTCCAACTACGGTAAAAATTACTCTTGAAGGAGCACCTGGATCTCTTTTATCAGCCAAGGATATGGCATTAAATCTCCTGGATCTGTTTGGCGCCAATACTTTGCTGGGAAATGCCATTGAAATCGAAGGGGAAATGGTGGAGAAGCTTACCCTGGATCAGCGCATGACCATCGCATCTATGGCTACGGAAATGGGAGCCATAATCATTCTCTTTCCTCCAAACAAAGAGGTGATCAGGTACTGTGAATCGCGTGCCAGGAAGAAAGTAAATGCCCCGGTGGCTGATCCTGATGCGAAATACAGCATGATCCATACAGTGAATGTTGCGAATTTTACTCCCAAAATATCACTTCCCGGTAAACCCCACGACACTTCTGATTTGCCACTGGAAAAAATTTGGATCGATTCTGCCTTTATCGGAAGTTGTACCAATGGAAGGATCGAGGATTTAAGAGCAGCTGCAATGATTCTGGAGGGTAGGAGAGTGGCAGATGGGGTGGTACTTAAAATTGTGCCAGCAACAGACCGGGTATGGCAGCGTTGTCTGGAAGAAGGATTAATAGAGATCTTTAAAGAATCAGGGGCACTGGTATCCAATGCAGGTTGTGCAGGTTGTGCAGCCGGACAAGTGGGGCAAAATGGTCCGGGAGAAGTTACTGTAAGTACCGGGAACAGGAACTTTCCCGGAAAACAGGGTCAGGGAGATGTCTACCTGGCTTCACCGGATGTGGTGGCCGCTTCGGCCATTACTGGATACATCGTAGGTCCGGATGCAATTCCGGAAGATCCGGAAAAGCGGGTTGAGGAAAAGCATAAGAAGGCTTCAGTGAAACCGAAACAAGCAGCTGCAGTCTCCGGGAGACCGGTTGAAATCAGAGGCAGGGTCTGGTTTATTCCAAAGGACAATATCGATACGGATATGATCTTTCACAACCGCTATCTCTCCATTACAGATGTGGGTGAAATGGGGCAGTATACCTTTGATAACCTGGATGGTTACGAAGATTTTTCTTCCAGGGTAAATAGAGGGGATATCGTTGTAACTGGTAAGAATTTCGGATCGGGAAGCTCCAGACAACAGGCTGTTGATTGTTTTATCTCCCTGGGTGTACAATGTGTGGTTGCAGAGTCGTTCGGAGCGATTTACGAAAGAAATGCCATCAATGCGGCATTCCCGATTGTTAGTTCTGACCATATCAAAGAGTTAAATCTCGAGGATGGTGATGAACTCTATATGAATTTCAATTCAGGCGAGATCCGCAATGTTTCAAAGAATATTTCCCTTGAAGTCTCTCCTTTTTCAGAAGTTCAGATGGAGATATACCAGAATAATGGATTGTTTTAAAAATAGACTATCATGAGACTTATTATTCCAGAGGGTTATAAGCCCCTCCTAACATTAAAGGAAACGGAAAAAGCCATTCAGATGATGAAAGATCATTTTGAATCGGGACTTGCCTCCGACCTGCACCTTCGCAGAGTAACTGCACCGCTGTTTGTTCTGAAGGGTACTGGGCTCAATGATAACCTGCACGGCGTGGAACGACCCATTGTCTTTCCCATCAAGGATATGCGCGGACAGGAAGCGGAAGTCGTTCAATCCCTTGCCAAGTGGAAGAGGATGATGCTTAGGGATTATGATATTGAGACAGGATACGGAATCTATACTGACATGAATGCCCTTCGTCCGGATGAGGAGCTTGACAACCTGCATTCGGTGTATGTCGACCAGTGGGATTGGGAGAGGGCCATTTACCCTGAAGAGAAATCCCTGGACTATTTGAAAATGACAGTCCGGAAAGTTTGGGACAATGTGAAACGAAGTGAATTTTTCATTCATACTTTCTTTTCACACATTGTTCCTACACTACCTGATGAGATCACTTTCATTCATTCCGAACAGCTCTTTGAGATGTATCCCGATCTCTCTCCCAGGGAGCGTGAGTCAAAAATCACCGAGAAACATGGTGCAGTTTTTATAATCGGTATCGGATTTGACATGCCAGATGGGCAGCCCCATGACAGGAGGGCACCTGATTATGATGACTGGAGTACAGAAACGGTAGATGGTTACAGGGGATTAAACGGGGATATTATCGTATGGAACGATATTCTGGAATGTCCTGCAGAGATCACATCCATGGGAATCAGGGTGGATAAGGCGGAATTAATGACCCAGCTGGAGCTCACAGATAACCTGGACTATGTAGACCTGTTGTTCCACAGGCGGCTCTTGAACGATGAACTCCCCTCTTCCATTGGAGGGGGTATCGGTCAGTCCAGGACTGCAATGTATTTGCTGAAGAAAGCACACATCGGTGAGATCCAATCAGCCATATGGCCCGGAGAGATGGTGGATCACTGCCGGAAAAGTGGTATCCAACTCATCTAAATCAAGCCACTAACCACAAAACTAACCACTAACCACAAATTAACCACTAACCTTTCCCCATGCCTGCAACATTCGTTGAGAAGATTTTCGATGCCCCACAGGGAGCCATCGTATTTAAGCGACCTGACCTGATCCTGACCCATGATAATTCAGCCAGCATTCGAAAGACATTTGAAAAGATGGGTGGAACCAATGTACTCGATCCGGATCAGCTTGTGATTGTATTGGATCACAATGCTCCACCAACCAATGCAGGACTTGCCAATACATATCAGTCCATTCGTGATTTTGCAAAGCAGCAGGGAATCGCAAAATTCCATGATGCCGGGAGTGGGAT
>JAUVKN010000149.1 GCA_030596245.1 Bacteroidia bacterium
TATTTTCAGCATACAATAGATTTTGGTTGGCCTTAATCCATAATGTATTGTAAGACTGAGTCACCCTTACCCCATTTGCTGTTAAAAGATCTGCAGCAGTTTTTTGGTTATATGTATAAATCCAACTCTTTTTATTACTCGTAGAAATATTAACACCCGCTGAAACTTTTTCTCCACTGGGATGGCCAAAGAACCTCATAATGTTCGCTTCGTTGAATCTGACCGTTTTACCCCAGATAGACTTTGCAATCTCCTCATTTGTTTGTCGAACAATGCTTTCGTGAGCGCCAACACATTTCTCTTGTGCACTTTCAACCATAGAATTGAGTTCGTCTTCAGTCATAACCTGAGAATAAGCTACGGTCGAGAAGCTTAGGAATAACAGGAAGAAAACATTTTTCATGGTATTTTTTTAAGTTATTGAAAGATAGTGATTCCCGGACTAAATATTTTCGTATCCAGGTACTTGCAGGTCCCGAATCGAATTACAATCAGAGGATCGGGATGGATTGATCGTGACTTTTACTGGTATTCAATGGCCTTCATGTCCTTGAAGTAGACCCTTTCCAACAGTGATTCTTTTTTGGTTTCATAATATTCGATCAGATCGGGATCCTTTACTAATATGCAATGATCATGAGGGGAATCATCGACGATCATCCCGGATAGTGATTCTTTCACATTCGACAGGGAAATGACAATCGCTTGGTCGTGGTAATTGCGCAGAATTTCGACTTTTCCTATCATAATGATCTGGATTATGAAATTTCTCTAGCTTATACGCAACACTGAACTTAAAGGTTCCGTCTCTTGATGGAAATGTCAGAGATTCACGTCATACCGGGCTTCATTTCGTGAATCACTTATGTAGTTACAAATTCAATCTCTCTTAACAACCTTAAACTTTCCAATAAAATCAGGGTCAATGTCCACTCCTGATCCGGGCCCCGTGGGAACTTTAATTCTGTTTAATTTACTCATTTGGAAGTAATACGCTCCACGAGCTGCAGGGAGGCCTGGCGTATATAGGTTTCTTTCATCCTCCTGACTCCAGTTCCTTATCTACCGTTATCTGATATTTAGGATCATATACACCACCCTTCACAATGCTCCGTTTTCCCTTACCAAGATCTGTTTTATCAAGTTGTATATGTTTTACCCACTCGTGTCCAGTTTTCTCCGCCAGATACAAAAAAAGACGTTTTACCTTAACAGAGTTGCAATGTTCCAGTAAAGCCTGCACATGGGTCGGTCTTAAACTATTTAAACCCTCCATAATTTCATAACATTCTATTAATGACTGTCTATTTGGAACAAGAAATAAACACTCCATCATCGCCCTTGTAGGGTCTGATATCTTGAACTTGAAACTCTTGAATTCCATTTCAGTATAACCAAGATTCGTTGCCAGGAAACCTGAGCTGTAGTAATGTATGGAATACTCCCAATTATAGTTGCTAAACCAGATAGGAAGCTGTTCCTTACGGTCTCCAAAAAGAACCACAGATTTAGGAGAGAGCTCCAGATAATGGGTCTTTCCCAGTAGGTTTAAAGCTGTTCTTCCTCCAGGATGGATCGATAAATTAGCCAGTTGCTGAAGCGCATATATAGCTCCTTCGTATGTCACATGATCTCCTTTCCTGATCATAGCACCAGTTCCGATGGATTCAAGCCAGCTACTTTTTCGATAACGTTTTTGAAGCTCGGGGCTATAACCCTTCTCCCTAAGCCACGAAGATAAGATTACCGTTCCTGAAGGAAAGGATTTTAATAATTGGTTTATTTTGCTTCCGTCATCGGTACTCATAGTGCCAATATATGACATTTTTTAAACCAAACCAATAACTGTTGTTTAATTCATACAATGAATCGGTACCATATGTACCCTTACGCATATATCATGTATTTAGTTGATTCTTATTGGATTAGTCCACATTTTTTGACTTATGGAAAATATAAATAGAGGCTAAATTACTGAACAAAATACACCTATTCGGATACCCAAAATATAACCAGAAGTGAATCCACCTGAAAAGTAGGCAGATAATAAAGTGAGTTCATGACACAGGACCTCCCGAACTCTTTAATAATGGGTCATATTTAATATCCAACGTTTTTATCTTCCCGTAGTTGAGGCAGATTAATGGGAGTAAACCCGGATCTATTGTTTATCATAGACAAGGGTCACAGAGCGCTCGCCTCTTGAAGAGGACGATTCAGACTGAATTTTAAGGATTTTTCCTTCTTCTCTCAGTGTCCAGATTTCACTCCTTTTTATTTGGAAGGTCTCTCCCTGTCTGTTGAATTCCATGTTGGACTTGATTGTCAGGGTTGTTCCATCATCAGACCATTCAGCGGTAGAAGTAGAGCTCCGGTTTTCGCTCTTACTGGTATTCTCTTTGCCATCTGTAGTTAGTGTTTCGCTCATTGTCCTCTCCTGTCCATCCCTTCCGCTGCGGGTACGTTCGATTATAATTGTGTTCCCTTCTTGTTTTACAGTCATTTTGGAGGTAGAGAACATTCTGCCCTCACCCAGATCACTTTTACTTTCGTTTAGTGTCCAGTCACCTGTAAAATCTGTTTTTTCTTTAGCCGAAGAAGTTACCGGGATAAGCAGGAGTGAACATATCACGGTCATCACAATAAGTTGAAAAATTCTTTTTTGTTTCATCGTGGTTTTAGTTTAAGTGAGTTAATAAGCAATCCGGTACAGGGCACTTGCATTAGTTTTGATCGTAGAAATTCTATTCCTAAATATAGTGAAAAACCGGTTAACGGGGTACTGATTCTCAAGGTGCCCAAAATAGCTGAAGCCCATCCGGATGTAGCATTTAAGATCGTGGAGAAGTAGGATTGTAATACAAAAACCCCGGGGCCTTTTCAACAGGGGGAATGGTACCGGAGTGAACCTCATAAAATCTCCAGATCCACCATGGAACGCTAACGATTAAAACAGCTTGTGCAACAGGGTGACGTCGCCAGCTAATATTTCCGATGTGCCGTTTCCATAAGAAACGATGCACTTCCAAACATACACTCCCTGGGCACAAAGGCTGCCTTTGTAGTAGCCATCCCAACCCTCGTTGATATCGGTGGTGATGAATAAGCGTTCCCCCCAGCGGTTATAGATGGCCAGTTCGTATTCAACCAGGCCCTCATGGACCGGGTAGAATACTTCATTCAGATGATCCGCGGCATTGTACGCTCCTCCAATTGGTCCAGCGGGATTGGGTTTGAAAACATTGGGGAATTTAATGGATCCTTCCCCGATTACTGTGACGGCTTCCGGTATGATCTTGTATGCCTCGCAACCGTGCTGGGTCCACGCAGTGAGCCATATATCATAGACCCCCGGCAGGGTATACTGATGGGAAGTATCTATGGCATTGTAAGTGGTGCCATCTCCAAAATTCCATTGGAAAGTGGTGCCGTATTTAGTAAGGTTAAATGTTTTTACGAGTTCGTCGGGAAGCATGACCAGGGTGGGTTCCACGAAGAAGTCAGGCTCGGGAAGAACAAATATCTCGAACTCATGGAAGGCATAATCCGCTCCGCCCTCTCCTGTTACAGTTAACTTGACCTGGAAAAATCCCCCTTCGTTAAATGTATGGGTGGGTTCAAAGTCAGTGGATGTAGTTCCATCGTCAAACTCCCACAGGTATGTGTCCCCGTAAAGGGAATTATTGGTAAAGAAAACAGGCAGCGGTACACAACCTGTATCTATGTCAGGTACGAATGCGGCAATGGGTTGTGGCGGGAAGATCTTGATCCAGTGCACAACAGAATCTGAGCACTGGGCGTTTGATGCCTTTAGCTGGATGTTGTATTCACCCCAGTCTGTGTAGGTATGTGATACGGGATCTCTATCTGTGGAAGTACTTCCGTCATCAAAATTCCATTCGTAATTATAAGATCCTGCATTGGTTTCATTCACGAGCGAAACTGTTGCACTTGGGAAATACTGGTATATAGGATTGTAGTTGAACCTGGCCTCGGGGGATGGATAGACGGTGACCTGCTTGGTCATGGAGTCGACACATCCGTGTTCGGAATATCCCTTTAGTTCCACATCAAAGACCGCATTGTTCTCCCCGGTATTCACGAAGGTATGGCCGGGCTCAGATACGTAAGAGAATCCATCATCACCAAAATCCCAGACATAGGTCGTGGATCTTTGTGATGAGTTCGAGAACTGCGAGAAATAGGGAGAACAACCTGCAGAATCCCGTTCAAAATCAACATCAACACTTGGATAAACGGTTATTGTCTGTGTGATGAAATCACTACAACCCTGGTTATTCATTACATCCAGCCGCAATTCGAAGAACTGGACCGCAGCCTGGTCATTGACATAGCTGTGAGATACCGGTGAGGTATCTGTTGAATTCACCGGGGCCGAACCATCGCCGAAGGTCCAAATATAGCTGTCGCCTGCTTCAGACCCGTTCTGAACGATGACATCCACGGGCGAACATCCCCTGGTTTGGTCCGCATCGAACTTCGCCTTAGGTTTCGGGAAAACGGTAATCTGTCCAAAGGCGGAGTCCATGCAGAAATTATCGGAAATCACGGTAAGCTTCACCCGGTATACTGTATCCGAGTTGCCTTCATTGGTATAGGTATGCAGTGGATTCTCCAGAATGGATGAGGTCTGGTCCCCGAATTCCCATTTATAATCCAATGCACCCAGGGAGGTATTGGTATAGCTTACCTCCAGGGGACTGCATCCTTCAGTGATGCTTGTAAAGCCTGCTTCGATATGGTGGAATACGGTGACCTCTTTGGAAATGCCGGAGGTGCATCCTTCGGCACTGGTCACTGTTAGATCGACGAGGTAGGTGGCCGAACTTGTTGTGCTGTTGTTGGTAAATTGCCGGTCGATGGGTGCCATGTTGGTTGTCACCAGCGGATCTCCGTCAAAGGACCATGTGTATTGCTGACCATTCACCGAGGAGTTATGAAAGGTTACCTCGGCCACCGAACACTGTCTCTTGTATTCTATGGCAAAATCGGCATCCACATGGGGATGTACCACGATGGGCATGAAGAATGAATCCTGGCAGGTATATACATTGGTGGCCATCAGGCGTACATTAAATACGGTATCGTTCGATCCATAATTTTCGAAGGTCATGGTCGGACTGGCCTGATCCGAAGATTGTCCGTTGTCAAATTCCCAGGTATAGCTGATGGCCCCGCTGCTTGTATTTGTAAAGTTTACGGTAACCGGGTTGCACCCCTCGGTGATATTGGCTGTAAAGCTTGCCTGAACGGAGGGCATCACATTGATCTCCTGACTCTGAACAGATATGCAGTTCTGAGCATTGGTGACAGTCAGTACGATCGAGTAGGTAACAGGATTGGTAGGAGAGGGGTTGGTGTAACGGTGAATTACCGGATCGGTGTTCGCCACGGTGGTATCGCCGCCATCGCCAAAGTCCCAGTGGTAACTCACTCCCCCCACGGAAGAGTTATACAGGGTAAGGTCATAGGGAGTACAAAGGGTTCCCTGACTGAAGGTGAAATTGGCATTCACAAAGGAATAGACCTCAATATCCACCTGGGAGGTATCTCTGCAGTTCTCATCGGTGGCCGCGATCAGCCTTGTAGTATAGGTAGAGTCTGTCAACCCGGTATTCTGGAAAAGATGAGAAGGATCCCACTGGTCGGTGGAACCGCCGTCCCCGAATTCCCAGAGGAAGGAGGTGGCCGATGGACTGGACTGGTTGGTGAAATTCACCAGGAGCTCATTACACCCAGCGGTAAAATCCTGGGTGAACTGGGAGATTACCTCTGGAAATACAGTGATGTCCCTGGCCATGGTATCAGCACAGCCATCCGCATTTTGTACGATCAACTGAAGGCTGTTTGTTACAGCTGCGGGACCGGTATTCTGATACAGGTGTGTCAGGATGGTATCTCCTGAAGAGGATGGAGGAGATCCGTCGCCCCAGTCCCATTCATACGCCGAGATGGCCCCTGCGGAAGCATTTTGCAGAACAATCCCGAAGGGCGCACAGCCCTGAAATTCGTTTACCGAGTATTCTGCATGTATGTAAGGATGTGTCCGGATGACCTGGTAGGAGGTATCCCGGCATAAATTCTGTGTGGTACTCACCAGCCTGACTAAATAATCCACATTGGCCGGAGTCATGTTTTCAAAGGTATGGAGCGGATCTGCCGATGAAGAGGATCCACCATCGCCAAAATCCCATTCGAACATGGTGGCGGTGACAGCCGACTGGTTGGAGAAACTCACTTCCATTCCGTGGCAGACAGCCGACTGATCCTGGATAAAAGCAGAAGTAACTTCAGGGAAGACCGAGACCACCCTGACGAGGGTATCGGTGCATCCCCGGGCATTGTTATTTACTACCAGGCGGAGATTATACTGAATCGGTATGTCAGTGGTATTTGAATAGGTATGGTTGAAGGTGCTGGCAGAAGTAGAATAGATGGTGCCATCGCCCATGGTCCATTCATACTCTTCGATGTAACCTGCCGAATTATTATCGATGCTGATTACCAGGGGCGAGCATCCCTGGAAGGTATCCATGGCATAGGCAGCTTCGATGTAGGGGTAGACCGAAATATCCGTTTCCACCGTATCGCTGCAGAAGAATGGCGAAATGGCCACCATTTCCACATGATAGATGCTGTCGGCCATTCCCTGGTTGAAATAGGTATGGGTCACATTGTCAGTATTGGATGAATTCCCATCACCCAATGTCCATTTATACCGGTCAGTGTTGCCGGTGGAGGTATTGGTGAAGTTGACGGTTACAGGGTGACAGCCATTAGATATATCGTTTGTGAAACCAGCTGCTATTTCAGGTCTGATAACAATATCTCTTCGGAATTCACTGACACAACTTCTGTTCCAGACCACCAGCTGTATGGTCGTTGTTATTTTCGAATCTGTGGTATTGGTAAAATACCGCTGCATCACCTGACTGGTGTCATAGACAAATGGATTGGAAGGATCCTGCAGGTCAAAGTCCCACTGCACATTGTACTTGCTGGACAGGTCCACCCCGAAGGACTGGTTATCAAAGGTGACGGTATCCGGAGCACAGATATACCATTCATCCATTTCAAAAAAGGATTCTATCTGCTCGGCTATACCCACGATTACCGAAATGGTGGTATCTGGGAAACATGCCCTGGTCAGGGTCACATCATAATTGTGTACACCTGGGGGAGGTGTGGCTATGGGTGTAGCTATGAAAGGATCATCCAGGTAATCAGACTTAGACCAGGTATAGGAGATCCCTCCGTTCGCCCTCAGCTGTACAGTATCGCCGAAACACCCGAATATGGATTTTGAACCGGACTCAACAATCAGCACATCTCCCCTTGTAGCACTGTAATCTGAAAAATATCCATATTTACATCCCGTGCCTTTTCCCCCCTCGATCAGGCCCAGGTGGAAAACACTTACGGAGTTGGTGATTTTAACCACTTCACCCTGAGGCACTCCACCTCCCCTGTTATTGGCAAAATACTTGTCGGATTTCTTCAGGCAGACGTAATCGGTAGCTCCTACGGTCTCGAACCAGCTTTCAGGAATCGGAAAGGTGCTTCCATCCTCATAGTGCATAGTAAAAGCATGCTTAGCAGCATCGATGGTCATGATATTCAGATAGAAACCCTGGTCAGTGGACCTTGTAAAACTGACCTCTACCGAACCCGTACAACCATCAATGGTAGGCAAAACAGCCCCGCCAAGCTCGCAACCGAATCCGGAGGCGTGAAGGATCATGATGGGTTTGTCGCCCTTCACGTGTGTGGAATTGTTCCGGATCTCGTATGCTGACTGCTCTCCCGGGTTAGCCAGTGTCGTGAATAATGCCCCGTCGATAAATACTTGGGTATTTGGCTCTGTGGCCATGATAAAGATCCTTTCACCGGTGGGGACACCGTCAGGGTCCGGGGGCACTGCGTTCGGATTGATGAGGTTTATCTTGCCCCTCATGACGATGTATTCATAACCCACAATTCTGGTGCCTTCGGCATTCACCATGGGAACGGTCTGGTCCCCAATGAGATCTTTACAACCTTGAGGTTGTCCCCATACCGAGTCATCCTTGATGGTCACTGCGATGGGTTTGTTTGAGACAATGTGGGTCCCGCCTATGTGTCCGGCTGCAGACTGGCTTGTGGCAAGGCAGGAGAAAGTCTCCCCCTTGTTCAGGGTGATGTTAAACGGTACTCCGGCTGCATACCCTCCCACAAGGGGTGCGGTAGGGGTAATAGTGATCACGGTGTTATCCTCGGTGGCCACAATATCGGCTGAACAGTAAGGCAGGGGATTGTAATTATTTCCGTTGGGCCAGACATTGTTGAAGGGGGTATAAAACTCCATTCCCAGTGCGTTCCCACCCTTCAGGGCGAAAATATCCATATTCCAGTATTCATCCTCATCATAATAGACGGTGATCAGGTTGGTGGAAGTGATTAAAACCCCCTTGTTCAGTACGATTCCCCCCGGCCTGTTCTCCAGGTCGTTGATCCATGGAGAGCCATCGATGGAAACAGTGCTTTTTGCAGGTACAGTAAAGGTTGTATCCATCCCGGCGGAGTTGGCAGGTTGGTAAATTCTTACGGTAGCATCCAGTTCCAGGGCGGATACCCTGAAATATACGGGTTCACCACCGGGATCATTCCCGTGACCGATGGTTATTTCGGGAGCCACAAACCAGAATTCAACATCGGTCTGAGAATAACTTTTGATGGCCTGGGTCAGTAACAGGATAACCAGGATTAAACCTCTGGCATGTAATTTTTGTATTTGTATCAATCTGTGTCGCAAAGAATCCTTTTTTGTCAAAAATACCTGTTTATTAGACCAAACCTATCCGGGAAAGGTTGTATGGAGCACGAAAGATACCGGATTTAAAAGCATGCAACCATAATTAGTTTTTAACCGTATTAAGAATTATATATCGATAATAAGTACTTACATTTATGGGGGATGCCCGTTTCATAATTACTCCGCAGTCATGAGAATGAAGAGATTTGTTTATACGATTTTGGTGGCAATCGGTTTCATTTTTCCACTTTCCGGGCAGGACACCCTGTTCTATGAGAATTTTGATAGTTCGCCCGGGACAAAACCCGACGGGTGGACCACCGAACTTGAAACAGGCGACAGCAAATGGCAATTTGTCAATGGGGGAGGTACAACGAATCCGGAGATACCAGGCAGCAGGAGACCCCCTTCATCTTTCAGCGGCACTGTCAACGCTCTCTATTTTTTTGAAAGTCTGGAGGGCAATGAGGTAGCCCTGGTTACCCCGCCCATTAACCTTGAATTTGGCATCAGGCCGGAGCTTAGATTCTTTCATGCTCAGCTGGAGGGAAACCTGGGATTCGGTTCTTTCCATGATGAGCTCAGGGTCTACTACAAAACCCATTTTGACAGTGCATGGACCGAGGTCCATAAGATTGCAGAGTATACCGACGAGGTACCTGACTGGACGGAACAGGTAGTTATCCTGCCAGAAGATGCCTTTGTCTCCGAATGTTATTTTGCCTTCAAGGCAAAAACCAATTATGGTTGGGGCGTGTGCATCGATGATGTGAGGGTGATAGAGACCGAAGTCCAGCCCAGGCAGGTCAAATCTGTTAGCATATTCCAGGAGGATACAAACATCCTTCCCA
>JAUVKN010000099.1 GCA_030596245.1 Bacteroidia bacterium
CAGAAATATCATATTTGCAATTCCAACCACCCAGGCAGCCCGTTCAGCTCTTTCCGGTTTACCTGCACCCAGGTTCTGTCCCACCAGGGTGGCGGCGGCATTGGCCATTCCCCATGAAGGAAGTATCACAAACATCAATAACCTGATGGCGATGGTATACCCTGCTACCACCTCTTCACCCAGACTGGTCACCACCCATACAAGGAATATCCATGAGGATGTGGCAATGAAATACTGACCAATGGCTCCCAGTGATAGCTTCACCAGTTTAGCAACCTCGCTCATCCTGACAACAATTTGCTGAGCCTTGATTTTCACCCTGTGGTTGCCTTTTCCCAAAAGGTAAAGCTGGTAGATCACCGCTATACCCCTTCCAATGTTGGTGGCCACAGCTGCCCCTTTGATTCCCATTTCAGGAAATGGACCAACACCAAATATGAGCAGTGGATCAAGGATAATGTTCAATATATTGGCAAACCAGAGGACCCTCATGGAGATGGCTGCATCACCGCTGCTTCGGAAAACAGCGTTGATGATAAACAACAGCATAATAACCACGTTCCCTCCAAGCATGATGGTGGGATACATATACCCCATCTCGATGGTACTTTCTGAGGCCCCCATCAGCCTGAGAAGGTCTTTCGCGTAGAAAATACCTATGGCAGAGAACAACAAAGAAGCAATGATTCCTGCAAAGATAGCCTGTACCGCTGCAACGGAAGCCTCTTCAGGACGTTTCTCCCCGATTCGTCTGGATACCAGAGCAGTGGTACCCACGCTTAGCCCGATACCGACCGTATAAATAATAGTCATCAATGATTCGGTGATACCCACAGTGGCCACAGCTTCTGCTCCCAGCCGGGCAACAAAGAATATATCCACCAGCGCAAATATCGATTCCATGATCATCTCCAGTACCATGGGGATACTCAGTAAAATAATAGCCTTGCTTAAGGGAATCTGTGTAAAATCACGTTCCGAACCACCAATGGCTTCGCGTAAATCCTGAAAAAACTCACGAATGAATGGTTTAGAAAACCTTGATCTGATACTTATATGTGACATTGATTTGAGAATTATTGGTTAGAAAAGTGAATAGAGTGACGGACCCGCTTTAAAAGGAGAGCGGGTTGCAGGTCACGGTCATATTTCCAATAATCCTCATCTTTTCCGAATTACAAGTACCAAAAATAGATGCTTCTTCAATAAAATCAAAATAAATTCCAGGGAATTAACGAATTGTTAACCACATTCGGTCTCAGTCAGCTGTTTGATTCGCTCAGCAGCCTCCTTTTCTGTGACTTTTTGAATTGATTTCCCAAACACGCGGTAGGTTTTATATACCTCCCCTCCCATATACTCCATTTGGGCCCTCACCTTGCTGTTTGTCTCCATCTCCAGGTGACTATCGATATACTCCAATTTCTGTTTCCGGGCCGATGTCAGCATGGCCGATCCCAGGATGGTGTCCACACCCCTGTTCTGATAATCAGGATGGACGGCCCCCAGCAGGAGGTTCAGCTGTTTGGAACGACGCCCTGAAAGCAGGATCTGAATGATTCCGATGGGCAAGAGGTATCCCCTTGATTGTTTGATGCCTTTGCTGATATCGGGCATACCGATCACAAATGCAATTAGCTCATTTCGCTCATTCACAACCGCCTTGATAAGACGGGGATCCATGATCAGCAGATACCGGTTGGCAAAATCGTCCATCTCCTCCAGGGTGAAGGGCATGAATCCATAAATGTCGGTGAAGGTGTCGTTAATTAGTGTGAAAATGGGTCTGATCCATGGCCTCAGGTCCTTGCGCCGGGTAAACTCCAGCAGTTTAATCCCCGGATTGTTTCGCTCAGCCCTGTCAGCGACTTTCTGGTACATCTCAGGGGTCTTCTCAGGGATCCGGATCTTATAGACCACCAGGTCGATCTCCTTTTTATAACCCAGGGCTTCCAGGTGTCCGATTACAAATTCGTAATTACAGTGGGTTGCGATAGCAATTGTTTCGTCAAATCCACTGATGAGGTATCCCTGGGGATCTTTATCAGAGAACGCCAGGGGGCCCACCAGCTTATCCATGCCTTTGATCCTGGCCCACCCCTCCACATGCTGAAGCAGTACCTGCATCACCTCCCTGTCATCCCAGGTTTCCAGATAATTGAACCGTGCATTTTTCTCCCTGTGCAGTTCGTTGTATTTGTAGTTGATCACCCCCATGATCCGGCCAACTACCTTTTTGTCCCTGTAAGCCAGGAGCATGATCACATCACTGTACTCAAAGGATTTGTTTTTCTCCGAATTAAAAAACTCCCAATCATCCGAATAGAGTGGAGGGATCCAGTTCTTATGCCCCTTATGAATTTTAGCAGGTAGATGAATGAATTTTCGCAAATCCTGTTTGCTACAAACAGGTTGAACTATAATACCCATGAAGGCAGTTTTAGTGATAGTTCGGGATGACAAAATAGAGTTTTTCCCCGGAAATTAAAATTGTGCAGCAAGACCGCTAAGTGCATCACCGGCAACACGGTTCACTAACCATTCTTTCATGATCCTGGTCCCCAAAGACTTATAGAACTCAATAGCAGGTTCATTCCAATCCAGGACCGCCCATTCAAGCCTTCCGCAATCCTTCTCCACCGCAATTTTTGCAAGATAGGCGAGCAATACCTTGCCAAAACCTTTCCCGCGGTACTCTTCGAGCACGTAAAGATCCTCCAGGTAGATTCCCGGTTTGGCAAGGAAGGTTGAGAAATTATAGAAGTAGAGCGCAAAACCCACGGGGATCTCCTGGTAATACCCGATGACCACTTCAGCCACTTTCTCCTCTCCGAAAAGATATTTTTCCAGTTTCTCCTCTGTGGCAACTACTTCATGGGATAATTTTTCATATTCGGCCAGCCTCTTTATAAAATCGAGTACGGTGGGGATATCACCTCTCTGAGCCTTCCTGATTTGAAATCCTTCAATTTTTGTCTCTGTATTCATTGATTATTACGAATTATCGTAGGTTGGAATGTAGGTGGGATGATCCAGAAAATATTGTCTTCCCCCTAAGGCAATATCTTTTTCTCCTGCAGGGTCTGTTTGATCCTTGTTGCCCAAAGATCGTAACCATCCCTGTTCAGGTGCAGCATGTCTCTCCTGAAGTATGTCGAATCGGGCAGTCCCTCCTGATTGGTATACACATCAAAAGTCGGGATGAAATAGAGATCTGCACTCTTTTCACAATAGTTTTTGATAAGTGCATTGGCCTGCCTGATCTTATCACTTACATGCCAGCGGCTGGGGGTAGGTGTTATTTCGATCCAGAAAAGAGGTGTATCCGGATTACGTTCCCTGACCTGTTTTACCAGGGTTTTAAACAGTTGCAGGACCTCCTTTGGTGTCCTGTCATAATCACTACCTGAGATATCATTGGCCACAAAAACAAGGATGGCCTTAAACTGTTGCAGTTTGATAATCCGATCGGCATAATGGTTATAATCGGACATTTTAGCTCCTCCATACCCTCTCTGCATTACTTGAAATGGCCCCAGATCCCTTTGGATACTATCCCAGAGGCGTACACTTGAACTGCCTGTCACCAGCAAGGTATTCGCATCTGAAAACTCCACTGCATTCAGAGAATCAAAAACATGAATAGAAGGTTCCCAGTCGAGAACCCCTTCAGCATTAATATATCTTGAAACCGGATGACAGGATCCGAATAGTGCCAGCAATATCACCAGCACCCCAAAAACAGACCGACTTTTCATATGCATTGAAGGAGTGATTTAATTTTCACCCAAATTAAATAAATATTTTTTCGTTCCGATGGGGGCACCTACCAAAGATGATGGACCAGTTCCCTGATTCGTCCATCATAGATTTTCGAAACCGATGCCATCTGCGCTACCGTGAAAGCAGGCTCACTGGCAGCACCTATGTTGGAGGTAAGTTGCCGCTCACTGGAAGCTCCCGGGATTACACAGCTCACTTCATCAAACATCAGAACCCATCTGAGCGCCACGGGAGCCAGATTTTCCCTGCCGGGAAATAGCTCCCTGATCTCCTCTACAGCTTCCAAACCGGTTCGATAATCCACTCCTGAGAATGTTTCACCTTTATCAAACATCGCTCCGTTGCGGTTAAAATGCCGGTGGTCCGCCTTCCCAAAGGTGGTCTCTTTTGAATAGAGGCCGGTCAGCATACCACTGGCCAGGGGTACCCTGACAATGATGCCAATATTTCTCTTTGCAGCTTCAGGAAAAAACTGCTCTACCGGCTTATGCCTGAACATATTGAATATGATCTGAACCGTAGTCACGTTGTCAAATTGAATGGCCTGCAGCGCTTCATCCACCTCTTCCACACTCACACCCATGTGTTGAATCTTTCCCTCCTCCTTCAGCCTGTCAAACAATCCGAATATTTCCGGCCTTTTATATACTTCAGTAGGCGGACAGTGCAACTGAATCAGATCAAGAGTTTCCAGTCCCGAATTCTTCAGGCTATCCTCCACAAATTTACGCAGGGCCTCTGTAGTGTAGTTCTGGTTATTGTGAGGAGTAAGCTTTCGTCCACATTTGGTGGCCACATAGATCCGCTCTGAGCGGCTCCTGACCACCTGACCTACCATCTTCTCACTCAATCCATCCCCATACACATCGGCTGTATCGATGAAATTTATTCCATCGTCAATTGCTTTGTGTAAAATGGCCTCGGCATTGGCCTCATTAAATGGTTCTCCCCATCGGCCACCCACCTGCCAGGTACCCAGACTCACCTCCGATACTTCAATTCCTGTTTTACCTAATTTTCTCTTTTTCATAATGTTAGTTGACTATTTGACTTTTGGCATTCGACTATTGACTTTTTTGACTTTCGACTCTTTGACTTTCAACTTGTTCCCGGCCCGGCCTTCCAGTTCGAGCAGCTCCTTGTTCATCCGAATCCGAATAGTCCCATTTCCATCCGGAATGATCTCAGCTCTCTTTACCCGGTTATCTTCCCACCAAATATTGACGGTATAGCCACCCCTGGCCCTTAATCCGGTTATGGATCCTCTGTGCCAGTTGGAAGGAAGCGCTGGTAAGAGGTGGATCTCTCCGTCGTGGCTTTGCAAAAGCATCTCTGCAATCCCGGCTGTCCCTCCAAAATTCCCATCAATCTGGAACGGTGGATGTGCATCCAGCAGGTTTGGGAAAGTCCCTCCACCCCGGTACTCTATCTGCCCTGAAGGGTGGTAGTACCGCAATAAGGTTTTGATGGCATCAAAAGCCATCTCTCCATCCAGGAGTCTGGCCCACAAGGAGATCTTCCATGCAATGGACCAACCAGTACCCTCATTGGTGCGCAACTCAAGTGAGCGTTTCACTGCGTCTGAAAGCCGGGGCGAACTTTTCAAAGTTATGCTCTTCCCCGGATAGAATGCGAAAAGATGGGAAACATGACGGTGCCTGGGCTCCACATCCTCCCAGTCGTGGTACCACTCTTGCAAATTCCCCTTTTCTCCGACCCTGTAAGGGAGTATTTTACCCATGGTCTCCTCCACTTCCTTTCTGAAAAGTTCATCATTTCCCAGTACCCGCGATGCCTCAGCCACATCCTGGAGGATCTCCCGGATCATGGCCAGATCCGATGCAGCTCCGTAAGCGGTGGCACCCCTGTAACCATCACTGCTGATGAATCGATTCTCAGGAGATGTGGAAGGAGCTGTTAACAGGAAACTCTCTTTGTCTTCCACCAGAATATCCATGCAAAAGATAGCTGCTCCCTTCATCAACGGATAAGCGAAATCCCGCAGAAAAGCTGTATCCCGGGTGAAATCAAAATGCTCCCAGAGGTGTGTGGCCAGCCAGGCGCCTCCCATGGACCAATTGGCCCACTGGGGATTTCCCTCTCCAAAATCCCCTACCGGGTTGGTCATGGCCCAGAGATCCGTATTGTGATGGCAACACCAGCCTCCGGCATTATAAAATGACTTTGCAGTCACCTCACCAGTTTTTGCCAGGTTCTCAATGAATTCCAAAAGAGGCTTATGCATCTCAGGCAGATTGGTCATCTCTGCGGGCCAATAATTCATCTCCACATTAATGTTCGATGTGTAGTTGCTTGACCAGGGAGGACGGACGTGTTCATTCCAGATACCCTGCAGGTTGGCAGGTACCGCCGGTGTCCGGGAAGAGCTGATCATCAGATATCTTCCAAACTGGAAATAGAGTGCCACAAGATCCAGGTCTGACTGGTCATCAATAAAATGCTTCAACCGCTCGGGTGTGGTAATCTGAGTATTATCTCCCGTTCCCAGCTCCAACGATACCCGGTCAAAGTAATTCCTGAAATCTTCCAGGTGCACCCTCATCAGGTTGCTGTAAGAGATCCCTGCCACCGCATTAATTTGCTTCCTGGCCCGGGCAACCTCATCCTTGCCCTGTGTGGCCGGATCCTTGTCGAATCCGTTAAAACTTGTTTCGACTGCAACCACGATCACTACTTCGGTGGCATCCTCAACCGTAAGCTCCCCGCCTTCACTCCTGAAAACCCCATCGGTCTCCTGCACTTTGATCATCACACTAAAACGCATACCTCTCCCTTCCTCAAAGACTACATCATCCGGGATGTTGCCCCTGTAATTGGGCTCGCAATGCACCGGTGCATTTCCTGCCAACAGGAGGCGGTCACCCTCACTTGATGTATTAAATTCCAGCTTACTGGAACCTTTAATCTTAAATGAAAGCTTGTTTTTACCATTTGCCTCCAGACGAATGATTACCAGCTGATCGGGATGGGATACAAACATCTCCCTGCGGTAATTGGTTCCGCCCAGGTCGAAAGAAACAACCGAAAGCGCATTTCTGATATCAAGTTCCCTCAGGTAGTTTTCTGCTTCACCTTCAAGGTCAAAATTAATCCATAGGTCCCCCAGTGGAGCAAAGGATTCTGAGAATTTCCCCTGCATTTTCCTCACCAATTGATCAGCAAGTGCGTAGTCCTCACGGAACAGGGCTTCCCTGACAGCTGGCAGATGGGTATATGCCTCAGGATTCATGTGGGGATTCACAGGCTCTCCGCTCCAGAAAGATGCTTCATTAAGCATAATTCGCTCTTTATGGATACCTCCGAATATCGTAGCCCCGATACGACCATTCCCCATGGGGAACGCTTCCTCAAACAAGGATGCTTCTGAATCCATTCGAATTATCCGATCAGAAGAGCTGTCATTAATCCTAGTAAAGAGATAGATACAACCAGACAATATAAATGAAACTAATACCAGAATAATAAGAATTAGCCTTTTCATCAACTTCAAATTTAGAGTTATGATAATTATTATTCCGACTTAATAAATTGAGAAATAAGGCTTATATGGGCGGGTGTAGTACCACAGCATCCTCCAACGATGTTGGCACCTGCGGCCACCAGATCCTTCATCTGAGAGGCCATCTCATCCGCGGACTCCGGAAAAACCGTCTCCCCATCCCTGTAAAGTGGCAATCCTGCATTGGCGTGAACGAGCACAGGAATATCCGGGTCAATTTGCCGAATCTGTTTCACAATTTCGATCATCCCTGCAGTTCCATTCCCACAATTTGCTCCGGCTATTTGAACCCCGGCTGACTTCACCATCTCCAGATACTCTTCAATTCCGGTTCCCATCATGGTTTTGTATTCATTGTCAGCAGTCAAGGAAAATGTGAAGGTGCAACCAATATCGAGATCGGTGACAGACCTTGATGCAGCAATGGCCGCCTGAGCTTCCTGCAGATCAGACATTGTTTCGATAATAATTCCATCAGCTCCTCCAGCCATGAGCCCCCTCGCTTGTTCCTTTATCCCTTCAAGCAGTTCTACTTCGGTGACCTCCCCCATAAAGACCATCTTGCCGGTTGGGCCTATGGATCCAAGAACCAACACTTGATCCCCTGCAGCTTTTCTGGATATCTCTGCCGCCGCCCTGTTTATTTCAAAGGTCTGATCCCTTAATCCGTATCCTTCCAGTTTGAAAGGGCTGCCTCCAAAACTATTGGTCAGGATAATATCAGCACCCGCAATCACATAGCTCCGGGCTATCTCCAGGACATCGTCGGGTCGATGCAGGTTCCAGGATTCAGGACATTCATCTGCTTTTAATCCCTTCTGATGCAAAAACGTTCCCCATGCTCCATCTGACACCAGCACTCTTCCATCTTTCAGTTTTTCCAGTATTTTACCCATGTTCAATTCATTTAAGGATTTTACGCACCCAGGTTCCAGCGCCTGAAATAGAGTCCCTGGCGGACAATGGGAAGGGTTTTGAATTCAAGCTCTTTCATGTCATGTTCAGAAAGCGGTGAAAACTGTGAAGCGATTTTCATGTTCTCTTCTATTTGATCAATATTATCTACTCCCAGGATAGTCGTACTTACCGGCAGGCTCATGTTATAAGAGAGAGCTTCCTTGATGGTCAGGGTACCCGGCAATGGCGTCCTCATCCTTTCAGGTTGATCTTCCAGGGGTGGTGGAGCCCATGTTGAGATCATCCGTCCCCGCGTAGCTACCTTCATACCTATTATGGCTATACCCTGTTTCTGTGCCTCGGGAAGCAAGTAGTTTTTAAAACTCAGGTAATGCACATCTGCTGCATTCATAGCCATAAGAATGGCATCAAACTGAAACCGCTTCAGGCAATCAACCAATATCATGGGTTCATAATGTCCTGTGATCCCCAGGTTCCTGACTATGCCTTCTTCTCTTGCTTTGATCAGCGCCTTCAGGGCACCGTCCTCCGCAAAGATCTGATCTACCTGGTCCTGCCGTTGCACATTATGCAATTGCCACATATCCAGGTGATCTGTTTGAAGGCTGTTAAGGCTTTCCTCCAACAACCGCATGGAACCATCATAGCTGCGGTCATGGGTTTTAGAGGAGAGCCAAACTTCCTTCCTTCTGGTTTTCATCACCATGCCAATATGTTTCTGGCTGACTCCCCTGCCATAGGAAGCTGCCGTATCAATATAATTGACTCCCAAATCGATGGCCCTGTTGATCATCTTTTCCGACTGTTCTTCAGTACCCTTTTGTTCTAAGGTGGCCTGTCCGCCGAGACTGAGGATTCCGACCTTAAAACCAGTTTTCCCAAATGCATTGGTAGGCATGGCAAGATGGGTACGCTCATTGTAAGGATGTTCATTCTTGAATTTTTGCAAATTCAGCTCACCAGGCGCAGGGGCCCCATGTAGAGAATTTCCTACAGCTACCGATGCTGCTGCAGCTAGTCCTGTACCTAAAAAGGTACGTCTTCCGATGTTGCTTTTTTCACTCATGGTTGTAGTTTCTTTTAAAATTGATTATAGTGTGATAAAAAAAATAAATCAGTACCCCTGCAGGTTCAGACGAACCTTGTCCAGGCTCTCATTTGAGCCAACCATGGTAACCACATCACCAAGTCGCAACCGGGTATATCCATGAGAAATAATGGGATGATCTCCCCTGGTAACCGATAATATGATCACATCCGAAGGCAATCTGAAGTCACGCAGGGTCAGACCATGATAATCCGAATTACGCAGTTCAATATCGATGGAATCCTGGGTCTCATCCATACCCAACAGCAGGGAGGTGGCAATAGGTGCTCTCACAAAATGCTCCAACAGGGATACCATGGCCGTGGTGGGATGCATCACCATCACATCGATCTTATGAAATTTTCGGTAAAACTCACGATCATTTAGCCTGACGATCAGATGTTTGGTGCCAAAATGTTCATACGCAGTTTCACAAATGACATAGTTTTCCTCATCGGAGAGTAAACAAACAATGGTATCGGCAGTTTCTGCACTGAATTTTCTCAATGAAAGGTGATCGGATCCCTGGAACTCATGAACCACAAAATCTTTATTCCCCAAGGTCTCCATGGATGGGTTGCTCACAACAAATTCCACCTTCCAGTTCTGCTTTGTCAATTGATTTGCCAGTGCAATGGACTGATTCTCCCAACCGAATATCAAAACCTTCTTTTCCACTTCAAAGGTCCCGTCAGATTTTACATGAACCTCACCAACCAGATTTAATGCCCATTTAAACAGGGGGGGGCCAACAATCTGGTTCAGCACAATCACAGAAATCATAATGGTAGCGAATTGTCCACCCCAACCGGCATAATCCGTGGCGATTATCGTTGCCAGACCCACTCCAACACCGGCCTGGGTTATATAGGGCATCCAGGAGATCCTTCGATAAAGATGGGGATCTCCCGCTGAAGTGCTGCCCACAAATCCTGCAAGGCCAAGGGAAACGATCCTGACTCCGAAAATGATCAGTGTAACAAACCATAAAGAAGAAACCACATCGAGAGAAATCATGGCCCCCGTAAGGGTGAAAAAAATGATATATACATAGGGGCCGGTCTCCTTTACAATCTTGATTAAATCATTCCTGTAAACAGAGTAATTGGTTACCATAAAGCTACCGATAATACAGATCAGGAGCGGCTCGATGTGCAGTTCGAGGCCCAGATATCTGCTTGAATGGTCTTCTGTTATGCGAGTCAAAAGATAGACCAGGAATCCGGTTGCCAAAAAAAGCAATTTTTTCAGAATGATAGCCCCTTTGATGGATAGGATCAGTTTCAGAAGAATCCAGACCAGGAATCCCATTCCAAAAGCAACAACCAGTTCCGCAACAACCTGACCGATGTATATCAATCTGAAATTATCCTCCTGTATAAGTGATTTTGACAGGGTAAAGATCACTGCAAAAAAGATGATCACCACAAAATCCTTTACCACCGTCACACCTATGGAGGTCTGAGTAAACGGTCCCCTTGCCCTGAGTTCATTGATGATGGCAATGGCCGATGATGGTGAATTGGCAATGGCAATGGTCCCGGCCAGCATGGATATGGAGATCCTGGCAACCAGGGTCATATCCTCCAGAAAAGGGATCATTGATGCAAGTAAATAAACACTAAGGCTTACGAGTATGAATGAAGCCAGGAGCTGGCTGATGGTCATGGAAATAATACTCTTCATCCTGCTTCTCAGCTCCTTCAGGTAAAGTTCAGAACCTACAGCAAGCGCGATAAAAGCCAGGGCGATATCATTCAGAAAATTAAGTCTGGAAACAGCTTCAGCATCGATCAATCCCAGCATTTCCGGTCCAGACACCAATCCAATGATAAGAAATCCTGTGATCAATGGTAATTTCAATTTTTGAAATACACCAGCTACCTGTCCCGATGCAACAGCAACGATCCCAAAGGCTCCCAGGTAAATCAATAACTGCAAAGCTGTATGTAACTCTTCAAAACCGGGCCCCATAAAATCCCCCTCCTCAAGGCTCTTTTCTGTAATATATGAAAAATCAATGATACTCAAGCGATCATTGCCTCGCATCTATTGCTCTCAGGCCTGAAATCTTATTGCTGTAATCTTAAAAAAGTTTTATATTTGCAGCCCGAAAGTGCTCAAGGCGCTTCGAAAATTCAAAAGATATGATGGCGAGGTAGCTCAGGTGGTTAGAGCGCATGATTCATAATCATGAGGTCGGGAGTTCAAGTCTCCCTCTCGCTACTCAACAATGACAAGGGATTGAAAGGTTTTCAATCATTTTTTTTATGACCCGAAAATGGACAGAGCCAGATTTTCGTGCCAGATTTTTCAAAGTAATAATCTGCTTTTTATGCTTCAATTTATCCTTTCTAGTATCTATCTTTATATACTATATCTTGACCTGAATACCCAGTAGTCACCTTTGTCCCACTACATTGCATCGAATCGAAATACTGGTATTATAATTGATAAATTCAAAGACTAAATAAAGACCTTAATGATCGGTTCAACTGATTAGATTGTCCAGATTTCTATCGGGATGATAGTCTAAATCCAATTTTCGATATCATACAAAAACAAGAGACTGATAAATTTTCAATCCCTTGTTTATTACCGAAAATGGGTGGAGCCAGATTTTGGGGCCAGTTTTTCAACTTATCATTCTAAAATTATCCAAGACATGATTGAATACCGTCTGGTCATGATAGCTCCTCATTATAATACCTTGTCCTGAGTGTCCAGTAATTACCTCCCCTTTACCATTAGTGAAGTTATTAACTAAGGTTACATAAGTTTTTCTTAAACTTCTGAATTGTA
>JAUVKN010000145.1 GCA_030596245.1 Bacteroidia bacterium
GTGTATAACATGAGGTTATCACATCAAAGTAAATGGCGGTTTTGGACTCTTTGTCAAAAATTGAAACTACTTTTATGCCTCTTCAATTTAAATCAATAACAATTAAATTTTAAAAAATATGTTTCCGAAAGAGGTCTATTGGCAGAGAAGAAAAATGCTTCGCGAATTGGTGGGTGACGGTCTTATCCTGTTCCCCGGAAATGAGGAAAGTTCCATGAATTACAAGGACAATACCTATCATTACCGGCAGGATAGTAATTTTCTCTATTTCTTCGGGATCAATAAGCCAGGATTTTACGGAGTATGTGATGTGAATGGAGGCAAGGACACCTTTTATGGCGATGATATAACCATGGTAGATATCATCTGGATGGGCAATCAACCTTCTGTAAAGGAATTGGCCAACCAGGTTGCGGTTGAGTCAACAGAATCGCAGGCAAATCTGAAAAATGACCTGCAGTTGGCACTGAAATCTGGTCGGAGGATACATATTCTTCCCACCTACAGGGGCGATCATGTGATCACACTGGCAGGACTTCTTGGGGTAAGCTGCGAAGAGGTACAAAAATATGTATCTGAGGAGCTCATCGGTGCAGTTGTAAAACTGCGTGCGGTGAAAGATCAATACGAAATAGCGGAAATTGAAAAAGCAGTTGATGTGGCAGGTATCATGCATACCACTGCCATGAAAATGGGTTTTGCCGGGAACTATGAACGAGAACTTTCCGGTGCCATTGAAGGTATTGCACTTTCTCACGGTGGACCGGTTTCTTTTCCGGTGATCCTGAGCATGGATGGACAGACCCTGCACAACCATTACCATGGCAATCAATTGGTGGATGGTAGAATGGTTATTTGCGATGCCGGTGCTGAAACAGAATTGTGTTATGCCAGCGACATCACCAGGACTTTCCCGGTGGGTGGAAAATTCTCAACACAACAGAAGGAGATCTATAACATTGTTCTGGCAGCAAATATGCGGACATTTGAGGCCTCAATTCCGGGAAAAACATTTCTTGAAGTTCACCTGGAGGCTGCCAGGATCATTGCCGGAGGTTTGAAAGAGCTGGGAATTTTAAAAGGGGATGTAGACGAGGCTGTTGCTGCAGGTGCCCATGCACTGTTCTTCCCACATGGTCTCGGGCACATGATGGGGCTTGATGTTCACGATATGGAAGGCCTGGGCGAAAATTTTGTTGGATATACTGATTCACTGAAGCGAAGTGATCAGTTCGGGCTGGCCTACCTGAGAATGGGCCGGGAACTGGAACCCGGATTTGTGATGACCAATGAACCCGGCTGTTATTTCATTCCTGCACTGATCGAGCAGTGGAAGGTGGAGAAAAAACTAGAGCAGTTCATCAATTATCAGAAGGCCGAATCTTATCTGGGATTCGGTGGTGTCAGAATTGAAGACGATCTCCTCATCACCGATACCGGAAACCGCTTACTTGGCACCCCCATTCCAAAAACCATAGAAGAGGTTGAAGAGACCATGCGGGACTGACATTATTATTTTAAAAAATTCAGGATATGAAAATGAAAACCATTCTGATGGATTTGGTGTTTATCATTGCCGTCGCAGCAGTATTAATTATTCTTTCAGAAACGGATCATATGGATTATGTAACGAAGTGGCCTTTTATTACCGTCCTTGTGGCATATACAATTGGGAGATTTGCAGGGTACCTGTCCCACAAAAACAACGCCTCAAAATAGAAATACCTAATCCGGTAGCATATATTAATTTGCAACGTGGTTAGTCGCTTCGCAACAAATCCCATGTTGCTTCCTTAAATATGCTCCAGGTTAAGCAGCGTTATAACAATATGTTCCAGGTTACAAGTGAATATATGTGAAGGTGTGACTTAGAAGGTAGCCTTGTAATACTGCCGATTCAGTCTGGCAATATTGGTCAGTGTAATTCCTTTGGGGCATTCTGCCTCACAGGCTCCGGTGTTGGTGCAGCTTCCAAATCCCAGTTCATCCATCTTGGTTACCATTTTACTCACCCGTTCAAGGGCTTCAACTTCCCCTTGAGGTAACAAGGTCAGGTGGGAAATTTTGGCTCCAACGAAAAGCATGGCTGAAGCATTCTTACAGGCTGCAACGCATGCTCCACATCCGATACATGCGGCAGCATCCATGGAGAGATCTGCATATTTCTTCTTAATAGGTATGCTGTTGGCATCTGGAGCACTTCCCGTATTTATCGATACATACCCGGCTTCCTGGATCAATAGATCAAATGCTGAACGGTCCACCATAAGGTCCCTTATAATGGGGAAGGCACGCGCCCTCCAGGGCTCAATTACGATGGTATCTCCATCCTTGAATTTGCGCATGTGTAGCTGACAGACGGTGATCAGAGTATCAGGTCCATGGGGATGACCGTTGATGTACATGCCACAGGCACCGCAGATCCCTTCCCGGCAATCGTCATCAAACACCACTGGTTCTTCATTCATGGAGACCAGCTGTTCATTCAGGACATCCAGCATCTCCAGAAAGGAGCTGTCCGGTGAAATGTCCCTTAACTGGTAATTAACGAACTTACCCCTGGTTTTGGGATCCTTCTGGCGCCAGATTTTCAGTTTCAGATTCATCGCAAATCGTGTATTATTTGTAATTCCTTTGTTTTACTTCAATGTATTCAAAATCAAGGGATTCCTTGTGAAGCTGCGGCTCTTTGCCCGGACCTTTGTACTCCCAGACAGCCACATAGGTGAAATCCTTATCATTGCGAAGGGCTTCACCTTCCTCTGTTTGGAACTCATCTCTGAAATGACCGCCGCACGATTCTTCCCGGTTGAGGGCATCCATGGCCATCAATTCACCCAACTCAATAAAATCAGCCAGGCGACTGGCTTTCTGTAGTTCTGGATTAAGGTCATCCATTTTACCAGGGATCTTTACTCCTGACCAGAATTCCTCCCTCAGTTTTTTGATCTCTTCTCTTCCCTTGATCAGACCTTCCTTGTTCCTGGCCATCCCCACGTAATCCCACATAATTTTACCCAGGCGCTTATGCAATGTATCCACTGTCTGACCTCCTTTTACCGCCATCAGCTTTTCCAGTTGCCCCCTCACCTCTTGTTCTGCTTCATCAAATTCAGGTATATCCGTTTTAAACCGGGGTGTATTGATCTCATCTGCCAGATAATTCTGAATGGTGTAGGGCAAGACAAAATAACCATCAGCCAGTCCCTGCATCAGGGCAGAGGCTCCCAGACGGTTGGCTCCATGATCAGAGAAATTTGATTCACCTGTGGCAAACAGTCCCGGGATGGTGGTATGCAGTTCGTAATCGACCCAGATCCCTCCCATGGAATAGTGGATGGCAGGGTAGATCATCATGGGTCCCTCGTATGGATTGTCATCTGTAATCTTCTCATACATCTGGAAGAGGTTTCCATATTTGGCTTCGATCACATCCTTTCCAAGTCTTTTTATAGAATCCTTAAAATCAAGGAAAACGGCCAGACCGGTGGAGTTGACACCATATCCTGCGTCGCAACGTTCCTTGGCTGCCCGGGAGGCTACATCCCTGGGTACAAGGTTTCCGAATGCGGGATAGCGTCGTTCCAGGTAGTAATCGCGATCCTCCTCAGGGATATCTGTTCCGTTGAGATCCCCTGACTGGAGTCGGTCGGCATCATCCTTCTTTTTAGGTACCCATATGCGTCCGTCATTGCGAAGACTTTCACTCATAAGTGTCAGTTTCGACTGAGAATCCCCATGGACGGGAATACATGTGGGATGGATCTGGACAAAGCAGGGATTTCCGATTAGGGCTCCTTTTGTATAACATTGCCATTGGGCACTTGCATTGGCCCCCATGGCCATGGTGGAAAGAAAATATACATTGCCGTATCCTCCCGATGCCAGCACCACAGCGTGTGCGCTGTAGCGTTCCAGTTTGCCGCTGACCACATCCCGTCCGATAATACCGCGGGCCTTTCCATCTACCATTACCAGGTTGTACATTTCCATCCGTGGATACATCTCCACATTCCCTTTCTTGATCTGTCTGCTCAGGGCCTGATAAGCCCCAAGAAGCAACTGCTGACCTGTCTGTCCCCTTGCATAAAAAGTTCTGGAAACCAGGGCTCCTCCAAATGAACGGTTGTCCAGTGTACCCCCGTACTCCCTGGCAAAAGGAACACCCTGACCCACACATTGGTCGATGATATCATTACTCACTTCCGCAAGCCTGTATACATTGGCTTCCCTGGACCGGTAATCACCCCCTTTGATGGTGTCGAAAAAGAGACGATAGATGCTGTCACCGTCGTTCTGGTAATTCTTTGCTGCATTGATGCCACCCTGAGCCGCTATGCTGTGAGCGCGCCTGGGGCTGTCCTGGTAACAGAACGATTTCACTTTGAATCCCATCTCAGCAAGTGAAGCGGCAGCAGAGGCCCCGGCAAGACCGGTTCCCACCACAATCACATCCAGTTTACGTTTGTTGGCCGGGTTGACCAGATTCTGGTTGGATTTATAGTTTGACCATTTCTCGGCTAATGGTCCTTCAGGTACGCTGGAATTAAGCTTAACCATATTAATTGTTTTGTTTTATTACTGAAAGTAGACAATCACCGGAATGATGGAATAACCGGCTACCACAACCACGGTGTAAATGATGGCCAGTACCTGGATCACCGGGGTATACTTTTTATGATCCAGCCCCAGGGTCTTAAAAGCCGATTGAAAGCCGTGGATAAGGTGAAATCCAAGGAAGATGAAAGCTGCGATATAGAAGACCACAAAGGGCATCATCTTGAATTTATCCACTATTTCGGAGGCCAAATCGTGGTACATTACACCATCTACATGGATCTCTGCGGCATGACCAAATTTGGCCTTGAAATAGAAATCCACAAAATGGATTACCAGGAACACCAGGATAATTGCAGCAGTGTGGATCATGAATTTGGAAAAGAAGGAGGTGTTGGCATAATTAGCCTTATTGTACCTCTTCGGCCGGGCGATCCAGTTCTGGACCTGGAGGATTAAAGCATAGATTACATGCAGCAAGAGCCCACCAAACAATACGATCTCAAAGATCTTTATCAGGAAATTTGAACTCATAATGTGGGCTGCCTTGTTGTATACCATGGGGTCGTCAAAAATGATAACCAAAAGGTTGAGCCCCATGTGGACCAGCAGGAATGTAACTAAAAAGAGGCCTGCCAGTGACATCAAAAGTTTCTTTCCAATGGAAGAAGTGAAAATACTGGACATATGATTACAATTAAAATAAGTTACTTAAATTGCAAAGGAGTGATTAACAAATATAGCATTTTATCACTCTTCAGATTTTGTGCTTTTTATTTCCTACAACACCTAGCCCTTACTTCGACTGAAATTTAGCAATCCATTTCTACGCATGAAGTCAGCTCCCATCCCAACCACTCTATTTATCAAAAACAGAGCAAAACTGGTTGAATCGTTGACACTTGGTTCTGTTGTGCTGACAGGCTCCGGCGACAGGATGCACAGGAATGGAGACCAGGATTATCCCTTCCGGCAGAATTCAGATTTTTTTTACCTCACAGGAATTACTCAGGAGGAGAGTGTGCTGGTACTCGCTCCGGGTCATCCCGATACCACCAGGCAGGAGATGCTTTTTATTAGCAAACCCACTCCAAAATCCAGATTGTGGTCGGGTCCCGGACTTACCCTGGAGGAGGCTGCCAATCGTTCCGGGATCGCCCAGGTTAAATGGCTGGAGGATCTGGACGGGATTCTGGAGCTTTTGATCCCCAACGCTTCTAATCTCTATGCCGCTGGCACAGTGCTCATTGAAAGAATCTCCACACATTACCCCAATCTTAGTCACTTCCAGCTATCACCCTTGATGATGCGGTTAAGGATGGTAAAGGAGCATGAAGAGGTGGAAGAGATAAAAAAGGGAAGCGTCATTACCCGATCGGCTTTTTTACGGGTACTGAAAATGATGAAACCAGGTATGTGGGAGTATGAAGTAGAGGCTGAAATAACAGCTGAATTTATAGGTAGTGGTGCAGATGGCCACGCCTATGAACCCATTATTGCGAGCGGAGAAAATGCGCTGATCCTGCACTATGTGGTGAACAACAACTGCTGTTTGGACGGGGATCTTCTTCTGATGGATTTCGGTGCAGAAGTGAACAACTATGCAGCTGATTGTTCACGTACCATTCCGGTGAACGGTTGTTTCACAAAAAGACAGCGGGAGGTGTATGAGGCGGTGCTTAGGGTTTTTCGACAGGCAAAAGAGATGATGGTCCCCGGCAAAGTGATGTCCGAATTTCATAACCAGGTGGGGAAACTGTGGGAGGAGGAACATATAAGACTTAAACTCTATACCCGGAAGGATGCTGAAACCCGGTCACAGGAGGAGCTGCTCTGGAAAAGATATTTTATGCATGGTACTTCGCACTCCCTGGGACTTGATGTTCACGATCCATTTAACCAAACCAAACCTTTTCAGTCAGGGATGGTGCTCACCTGCGAGCCGGCCATCTATCTTCCTGAAGAGGGGATTGGGATCAGGCTTGAAAATGATATATTAATCACAGAAGATGGGCCGGTGGATCTGATGGAGGAGATCCCCATCGAGGCCGGTGAAATTGAAGAGTTGATGCAATCAAACCGATAACGGCAGATGCAAAAGAGGATTAATTATAAGGATGTTGAAGTAGAATATTGCGATATGGGTGAAGGTGCTTGCATCGCATTTTTGCACGGTTACCTGGAAACTGGTGAGATATGGGAACCCTTTGCAGAACAGTTTCTGGATAACTTCAGGGTGTTGATCATGGACCTTCCAGGTCATGGAAAATCGGGAACCTGGAGTAAGATCCACTCCATGGAAGAGTTGGCAGGATCACTTTATGCAGTGCTGGAGGCTGAGAAGATTGAAAAGATATTCCTGATAGGTCATTCCATGGGTGGGTATGTGACCATGGCTTTTGCTGATAAGTATCCTGAAAGATTAATGGGTTATTCACTTTTCCACTCCACCTGTTTTGCCGATTCGGAAGAGAAGAGGATAAACCGGGATCGTGAGATTAGCCTGGTGCTGTGCGGAAGAAAGCGTCAGATCATCACCCTGAATATTCCCAAAGGATTTGCAGATGATAATGTGGTAAGGTTGAAAACCGAGGTGAACCGGGTCAGGAATCTTGCTTTTGATAATACCGACAATGGTATTGTGGCTATTCTGAATGGAATGAAGCAACGCCCCGACCGGACACATATCTTGAAAGATCCTCAAATCCCGTTGTTGCTTATAGGTGGAATGAAGGATAATTATATTCCTGGAGAAGTGTTTGAGAAGCTGGTCGATCTGGCTCCGCATGCCAGGGTTTTAAGGCTTGAAGAGAGCGGCCATATGGGATTTATTGAAGAGCCTGAACTCGCTGCCGGAGCCATTATGACCATGGTGGAACAAAAGTAAAGGTATGACCTGCTGTATGAAAGAGAATCTCATCTGCTGTATGAAAGAGAATATCACCTGTTGTATGAAAGAGAATCTCACCTGCCTGTGAGAAACAAAAAAACAGGCCCGCCCCTGGATGAAATTATGAGAAAATCATCGGAGGAGGACCTGTTGAACTAAAACTGACTAACCTAGATTTTTATGATAGGGTCTGCCTTTGTAAGGAGACCTGTTAAAATTATTTCCTTTTGCCCTTCTCTGTTTTGCAAAAACCCTTCTCTGCTCCAGTTTAATGACCTGTTCATCGGTGAGGATGCTTTTGGCATTCACATTATGTTCGACCTGTAGCTTTCTTATCTTATTCATCAGGTCGGTTTGCTCATCGATGACCTTGTTAACGGCTTTCAAATCTACATTCTCCTCCGAGAGAAGGGTCCGTTCCCTGGCCTTTAGCTCAACCGTTTTATTTCTTAAAGGCTTTATGATTTTGTAATGATCACTTCTGAGAGATTGCATCTCTTCTTGCTGTTCCTCGGAGAGGTCCAGGGAGAAATTTTGTGCCATTCTTTGCTGCCTCTGACCAAATTCCTGTCCGTATTGGCGAAATCCTTGATTCGGTCCGAATTCCGGTCCGTATCCCTGTCCACAAGGACCTAAGCCTCTACCTCCCTGACGGGGTGATTGCGCATTTAATCCGGTGAACATCATTGCTGCCAGTAAGAATACTCCTGCTGATTTAATTCTATAATTTTTCATATTACATCAATTTTGATTGGTAAATTAATATTCAATTCACCTCTTTGATGATGCAATAACGAAAAGGTTTAATCTGGAGTGATTAAAGGCTGGAAATTGTATCAATGGCTACCTGGAGGACATTGTCAATCTCGGCAATGATAGGGTAGAATCCATCATTATCAATAATGTTTCTGGCCACATAAGCTTTGATGGTCTTTTCCAGGATAAACTTCGAAGTCCTGATACCATCATAATCGGGCTGTACACCCTTCTCCTTGGCATAATTGATAAATTGTGGGAGAATATCCTGGTCGTCCAGGTAAGCTTCAATATCTTCAGGAGTTGTAAATGGTTCAAGGGAGGTCCTGTGCCCGTCAATGTAGAAGAAAGCAAACCTGTACATGAGTCCAAGGCTCCTCGTCCTGTTGTAGTATTCCGATGCTCCTGTAGTGTCCACCGGAACAAAAACATCTGGCATAATACCTCCGCCTCCGTAAACAATCTTACCGCCAGGGGTAATGAATTTCTGAGAATTATCAAACTTGATGCTGTCCCTGTGTTCTAATTCCCCGCGTTGGATCCGGTCGCTGAAATCATGATAATAATCTTCCTTCCCATTTTCATAGGAACGCTGTATGCTTCTTCCGGTGGGTGTATAGTACCTGGCCACTGTGAGTCGTACTGCCGATCCGTCTGTAAAACGCATCTCTTCCTGCACCAGTCCTTTCCCAAATGACCTTCGACCGATCACCATTCCCCGATCATTGTCCTGAATAGCACCTGCCAGAATCTCACTGGCAGAAGCACTCGATTCATTAACCAGGATCACCACTATGTCATCCTTCAGGATACCCCGTGAAGTGGCATAATTGTTTTCCCTGGGCCTGGAACGACCTTCCATATAGACAATCAATTGTCCCTCTTCCAGGAATTGATCGGCAATCATGGTAGCGGCTTCCATGATACCGCCTCCATTGTTTCTCAGGTCGATGATCAGTTTCTCCACTCCCTGTGATTTCAGCTTTTCAATGGCCTCCATAAACTCACGATAGGTGGTTTGTGCAAACTGGCTGATTTTAATATACCCCGTTACATCATCCACCATGTAAGCCACATCCACACTGTAGATTGGAATATCGTCACGTGTAATTTCGAAATCGATGGGTTCCGATTCGCCTCTCCTGTAAATCGTAACACTTACTACTGTATTTTTCGGTCCCTTCAACATCCTTACTATATCGTCGCTGGGCATATTAACCCCGGCCACAATTGAATCATCGACCATGATGATTCGGTCCCCTGCCATTACACCGACCATTTCGGACGGACCGTTGGGGATGGTATTGATGATGGCCACGGTATCGTCGGTCATGTTAAAGGCTACACCGATTCCACTGAAGTTCCCTACCAGGGGTTCTGAATATTTTTGGAATTCCCGCGCTGGAATATAGATGGAGTGGGGATCAAGTTTCTCCACCAGGGCAGGCATAACCGATTCGTTCAGGTTGGCCATGCTGACGGTATCTACATATTCATTGAGAATGTATTGAAGGGCCGATGAAATCTTATTCCCTTTGGGAGCAAGCGAAA
>JAUVKN010000042.1 GCA_030596245.1 Bacteroidia bacterium
CATGTGTGGGATGTGGAAATAAAGGATGAGCAAGGCAAACTTATTTCCATCAGCCGTGTTACTAATAGTGTTAAACCAAGAAAACAGAAAGCTTCACGCTGAGCGAATACAATGAACGA
This sequence comes from Bacteroidia bacterium, assembly GCA_030596245.1. Classification (GTDB taxonomy): domain Bacteria; phylum Bacteroidota; class Bacteroidia; order Bacteroidales. The sequence goes on from JAUVKN010000042.1 coordinate 120, forward strand.
GGGTCTCATAAAAATTCACAACGCCTGTATTTCCAAGAATCTGCCTGTTGTTACTTTTCGCAAGCCTCAGCAGGAGCATCCGACTACATACATCCAAACCACTCCGGGCCATGTGCAGTGGAAGTCCATTCGTGATGTTTCGGCTCACACTGGATTTATCATGGCTCCATTCGATAGCCGCAATGGGCACGACTATATGTTGATAAGGCCCGATCTGGTGCTGAACGGGCATCAACTTTCGGAGGAGCAACTAAAACTGGTGGAAGGAATAGAATCCAGACCACAACCTGCATGGAATGGGGAACTCCCGGTAGTGATCGGCAGGGAAACTTATATGGACCAGGTGAATGCCATCAAGTCATCCATCTCCACCGGTGCTTTTCAGAAGGCAGTACTCTCGCGCATCAGGGTGATCGAAGGCAGTTATATTGACTTGATTCCCAAGCTGTTTCAAATTTTCTGTAGGAGGCATCCCAATGCATTTGTATACCTGTTTAAAAGTGATGATCACTTCTGGATGGGGGCTTCACCAGAGCCCCTGCTGAGACTATATGAAGGAAATATGTCAACTGTATCACTGGCCGGAACCAGACCCTATGCTGAGAAACATATGGATATAAACCGTTGGACAGCGAAGGAGGTCCTTGAACAGGAGTATGTGACCCGTTATATCCATGACGTATTGCGGGCATTCCAGGTGAAGGACTATCGGGTAAGTTCCCCCTATGTGAAAAAAGCCGGCAACCTGGTTCATCTTCGGACTGACTTTGCATTTAGATTTGAGAAGATAGCTGACCGGCTATGGGAATTTTTGGAAGCCATGCATCCCACACCAGCCGTAGCAGGACAACCCAAGGAGGATGCCATCAGCTATATCAAGAAACTGGAACCGCATGACAGGGATTATTACACTGGTTTTCTGGGCCCTGTATGTCAGGATAAGGAGATTGACCTCTTCGTGAACCTGCGTTGCCTGAAAATTACTCCAGGGTATCTATCCCTTTATGTGGGTGGTGGCATTACACTGGATTCTGACCCATCCGATGAGTGGAATGAAACCGGGTGGAAGGTCGAATCGCTGCTTAAGATCCTGCGTACATACATCAAAAACCTGACCCCCGCGGATGCTGCACCACCAACATATAGCTGAGCTGGGCCCTTTGCTTGAGAAGCTGGATATCAGGCATGTGATCATCTCTCCCGGAAGCAGAAATGCTCCTTTAACCCAGCTCTTTACAGCCAGTAATTCATTTGAGTGCCATAGCATTGTTGATGAACGTTCAGCCGGTTATGTGGCCCTGGGAATGGCCCGGCAACTGAGGCAACCGGTTGTGGTGGTTACCACTTCGGGCACCGCTGTGCTCAACCTGGCACCGGCTGTGGCTGAGGCATTTTATCAACAGGTACCACTTGCTATTCTGACTGCGGACCGGCCACCGGAGAACATCTCTCAGTTTGATAACCAGGCGATCGACCAGATGGCGCCCTTTTATAATCATTCGAGAGGATTCTACGAGTTTCCGCTTGAATTAAGGAGTGAACATGAGTTGCAACAGGCACTCACGGCAGCGGAACAATTGATACATGCAGCAATCAGCTATCCTGGCGGACCGGTGCATATTAATCTGCCCCTGGATGAGCCACTCTATGAGAGGTTACCCGGTCCGCTCCTTTCAGGAAAGGGTCTGGCATCAGAGCCCGGTCAACCAGACCTGGATCCCCCGGACCTGGATCCCCCGGATCTGGATTCAAATGAACTCAATCCCCTGGCAGTTGAATCCTGGTCAGCTTCGCAAAAGATACTGCTGTTGGCTGGAATGGGTGTGTGGGATGATGAACTCCGGTCCCTTATGGAGGAACTCACAAGGACCAAACAGCTGGTAATGGTGGCTGAAAATATTGCCAACATACCTTCAGATCAGGTCATCGCCAACCCGGAATTGGCCCTGGAAAGTGCTACTGAGGTAGAGCGAAAAGAGCTTGCACCGGACCTGGTAATTGCTTTCGGTGGACAGGTGGTCTCAAAGCGTTTAAAACTGTTTACCCAGTCCATTAAAGGCATGAAAACCAGGGTCATTGAAGGTGATCCCCGGGCAGCATTAAATGAGCTTGCTACAGCGGGAAGAGAGGCAGGCAAAGATGTTGAGAATGGTTTTTTGAAGGAATGGAAAAGGATCGAGAAACGTGGATTGGACCGGCTATCCGAATACCTGGACAGGGTTTCATTCTGTAACCTGACTGCTGTTCGTGATATCCTCTCTTTTATGCCAGCCCATGCAGTTGTTCATTTGGGAAACAGCGCAACCATTCGCTATTCCCAGTTGATGCCTGTAAGGTTTGATCTTACCTATTTTTCCAACAGGGGTACCTCTGGAATTGACGGATGTGTTTCTGCCGCGGTGGGGGCAGCACTGTTTTCGGATCAGCTGCATCTGCTGCTGGTAGGAGATCTAAGTTTTGTATATGATTCCAATGCGCTGTGGAACCAAAAATTTCCGTCCAACCTGAAGATCATCGTATTGAACGATGGGGGTGGGGGGATCTTCCGGTTGCTTGATGGACCCGAGCGAATGGAATTCTTTGAAGAGTTTAGTGTAACCCATCACCCGGTATCTCTGGAATTGCTCTCACAATCCTTTGGCAGAAGTTACCAGAGGGCCCAGAACAAGGAGGAACTTATTGAAAAATTGGCAATCTTATATCAGCCAGGATCCTCCCTCTCCATCCTGGAAGTGAATACCTCCGACAGTGAAAATAGTCGTATCTTTAAGGAGTTTTTCAATCAAAATCCATAGCATACCATGCAGAGAAGAGAGTGGAAACCGGTCAGGGAATTCGAGGAGATCAGATTTGAGTTTTTTGAAGGGATTGCCAGGATCACCATCAATCGTCCCCATGTCTACAATGCATTTACCCCTGATACCACGCGGGAGATGAGTGAAGCGTTGGTATTTTGCAGGGAGATGACCGATGTACGGGTGGTGGTACTGACCGGTGAGGGAGATAAGGCGTTCTGCAGCGGGGGTGACCAGAATGTGAAAAGTTTTGCCGGGTACGTGGGCAAGGATGGCGTTCCCCGGCTCAATGTACTTGATGTGCAACGCCAGATCAGAAGCCTGCCTAAGCCTGTGATTGCCATGGTCAATGGTTATGCCATTGGTGGGGGACATGTCCTACATGTGGTGTGTGACCTCTCCATTGCGTCGGAAAATGCAAGGTTTGGACAGACCGGTCCCAAAGTGGGCAGTTTTGACGCGGGATTCGGCTCCTCCTACCTGGCCAGGCATGTTGGACAGAAAAAAGCCCGGGAGATCTGGTTCCTTTGTGAACAATATACAGCGGCTGAAGCCCTTGAAATGGGACTGGTAAACAAAGTGGTCCCCCTTGATCAGTTGGAAGATACTACGGTTGTATGGTGCAAGAAGATCATGCAGCATAGTCCCATTGCACTTCGAATGATAAAAGCGGGACTCAATGCTGAACTGGACGGACAGGCGGGAATTCAGGAGCTGGCAGGGAATGCGACCATGCTTTATTACATGACAGAGGAAGCGCAGGAGGGTAAAAATGCTTTCCTGGAGAAACGCGAGCCTGACTGGGACCAATTTCCCAAACTACCTTAGCTGGCACCTGAAAGAAAATAACTAGTTTTGTCATTGTATGAATGGTATTACAATTTGGCTTAAGGCGTTCAGATTACGCACCCTGCCATTGGCACTTTCTGCCACCATCCTTGGAAGTTTCCTGGGGTACGCGGAAAACAGATTCAAATGGGGTGTATTTATATTCGGAACACTCACCACCCTCTTCCTGCAGATCCTCTCTAATCTGGCAAATGACTATGGTGATGCAAAGAAGGGAACCGATAACGAACAGAGACTAGGACCGTTGCGGGTTACACAGACAGGACTTGTGACCCAGAATCAGATGCGGGCGATGATTGTTTTGTTTGTGGTATTAAGCCTTGTATCTGGTTCACTGTTGATCTGGTTCGGGCTTAGAGGGGGTGATCTCCTGCTATATTCGGTTTTTTTCCTCCTTGGATTCTCAGCCATTTTTGTCGCTATTAAATATACCATTGGTAAAAGACCTTATGGCTATGTGGGATTTGGGGACATCATGGTGTTTATCTATTTCGGGATCCTGGGAGTGGCTGGAACCTATTTCCTTCATACCCAGTCATTCCATCTGAGCATCCTGCTCCCGGCCTCTTCCATAGGTCTGCTCAGTGTGGGTGTGTTAAACCTGAACAACCTTAGAGATCATGAAAATGACGCCGTAAATGGGAAGAACACCCTGGTGGTACGTATGGGTGTTCCCTGGGCCAAGGTCTATCATGTGATTTTGCTTTTTACTGCATTCCTGCTGGGGCTGGGCTATACAATTATACATTTTGAATCTTACTTTCAATTAATATTCCTGCTTCCACTTCCCCTTCTTGCCTCCGACATCAAGAAGGTGATTACCAATACCGTTCCGGTGGAACTAAACGAAGAGTTAAAGAAACTGGCAGTGGCCACACTGCTCTTTTCACTATCATTCGGACTCGGACTGGTTCTGTAAATGGTTGAGGCTACATATATCAGCCATCCGTTGCACTTCAGGCACCCATCAGGCACCTCGCGTGGCGTGTTGCATGAAAAGCCTTGTTGGTTTATCAAATTAACCGGTCAAAATGGTGTGACTGGTTTGGGCGAGGTGTCATTTATTCCCGGGTTAAGCGTGGAGGATCCGGATGAGATTGAGATCCAACTGGATCATGTTTGTAAACTCATCAGTAAGGGTGAGATGGATCCCGGGCAGGAGCTGCCCTCACTGCCAGGAATACAATTTGCTCTGGAGAGTGCCATGATTGATCTGGATCGGGGTGGAAAAAGGATTCTTTTCAGATCTGATTTTACAGCCGGGAAAGCCGGGATCCTTATCAATGGGCTCATATGGATGGGTGACCGATCCTACATGAAAAAGCAGATCAGCGATAAACTTGATCAGGGATTCAGGGTGTTGAAATTGAAAGTGGGTGCCATGAAACCGGAGGAGGAGGTTGAGGTCGTTGCCTGGATACGTTCGGAGTATGATTCTGGTGACCTGGAGATACGTCTTGATGCCAATGGAGCATGGTCCCCGGAGGAGGCGCCCGTCAGGATGTCCCAATTTGCAAAATTCGGGATACACTCCATTGAACAACCCATCGGTGCGGGTCAGCTCCAGGAGATGGCAGCACTCTGTTCCGATCCGGTCATTCCTGTTGCATTGGATGAGGAGCTGATCGGAATAACTTCTTCTGAAGAGCGACACCGTTTGATGGAACAAATCAAGCCTGCCTATATTATTTTGAAACCCGGACTGCTTGGAGGGTTTTCAGTGGCCAATGAGTGGATCCAATTTGCAAACCAGCTGGGTGCTGACTGGTGGGTGACCTCGGCGCTTGAATCCTCAGTGGGGCTTAATGCCATTGCCCAATGGACCTGCCAGCTTGGTGTTTCCATGCCTCAGGGACTGGGTACAGGAATGATCTACAGTAACAATATTCATTCCCCTCTTCTGATGGAGCAGAACCGGCTATGGTACAGACCGGAGAGGGAATGGAAGCTGCAATCTATCATCGATCAATGAGTCAGGCAGATGGGACGAGATGAGATATTTCATTTGGACGGGAGCTCCTACAGTAAAGCAGAACTATTGGATTTTTGCCAGGAGGTCAGCCTGGAACCCGGCATACCCGGGTGGAAAAGGGATGTTTTTTCGTTTGTAAGACTGTTTCTGGATCCTGCTGAAGGAGCAATTTCGCAAAAAACCAGTGGGACCACAGGTGATCCAAAACTGTATGTGCTGAAAAGAGATTCCATGATCTGCAGCGCCAGGAAGACCATTCAGTTTTTTGAGCTGCAGCCAGGCGATCGTGCTTTGCTCTGTTTACCCATGCGATATATAGCAGGCAAGATGATGGTGGTCAGGGCACTGGTAGGCGGATTGGATCTGGTTATGGCGGAGCCTTCCGCACGACCTTTAAAGGAGCTTAATGGTTCCGTCGACTTCGGGGCGATGGTACCCCTGCAGGTGCATGAATCAATTCAACACAGGGACGATCTCTCCCTGGTGGAAAGATTGCTCATCGGTGGGGGTGAACTTCACCCCTCCATTAAAGAAGAGCTTACCCGGCATGGATCTACGGCCGTATATGAATCCTTTGCCATGACCGAGACCTACACACATTTTGCCCTGAAACGCATCAATGGTGAGCGGCCGGATCATGATTTCCATTTACTGGATGGCGTATCAGTCACTCTGGATGAACGCGGTTGCCTGGTGGTTGATGTACCGGGAGTTACTGACGGAGCTGTGTCGACCAATGACCTGGTAGAGATCACCCCTTCGGACAGAGGTTTCCGGTGGCTGGGCAGGTATGACAATGTGATCAAATCCGGGGGTATTAAGATCGTGCCCGAAATGCTGGAACAACAGATCACCCGGTTGATTGGAAACAGGTGCCTTGTGCTTCCGGAAAAGGATACAAAACTGGGGGAGAAACTGACCCTGTTGGTTGAATACGGAGAACTGGATCCACCTGTTAATGCGTGGTTGGATCTGCTGCATAAAGAGCTTTCCGGGTATGAAACTCCCAAACGGATTGTGACCGTTAAAGAAATTCCCCGGAACCAATCTTTTAAGCCTGACCGGGGGGCGGCCAGGATCTTTCTTTGATCCTCGGAACAGAAGTAAAAGGAGTCCCTTCCGGGGAAATTAAAAAAGCCATATCTTACGGTATCTGCAAAGTCAATATTGCTACTGATGCCCGAATGATATGGACGAATTGGAAAAGTTATACATTGAAAAATTCAAGTTGTTGGGTGCCACAAATAAAACTGGAGATTTTAAGTCATGATAAACAGGGACAAAAAGTATCCATTGCTTATTAAATCAAAGGAAGGTGAAGAGGTGTATCAACGCATTTTGAAAGAGGATGCGGGATGGGAATACCTCAATTTTGAAGCCCGGATCATGAAAAAGGATGGAACCTGGAGTGGTCATACCGGGAACAATGAATATGGTATTATTCTGCTTGGAGGTAACTATAAAGTAAAGACAGACCGGGGAAGCTGGGAAACAGTCAATGGCAGAAAAGATGTTTTCACCGGCATTGCACACACACTTTATCTGCCCAGGAATACAGCTTTTGAATTAACAGCAGTAAGTGAGTTTCTTGATCTTGGATATGGATGGTGTGAGACAGATCAGGATCATCCTGCCTGTTTCAAGACCCCCGAAGAAGCTGCCATTGAGATACGGGGCGGAGATAATGCCACACGTCAGATCAACAGCCTGCTCCAACCTGGCTTCAACTGCCACAGGCTGGTTTCGGTAGAGGTCTATACCCCCTCTGGTAACTGGTCCTCTTTCCCCCCTCACAAACACGACACCCGGAAGATTGATGCACAGGGAAATGTGATCGAAGCCAATTTGCACGAGACCTATTTCTATAAGATTGATAAGCCTCAGGGATTCGCCATTCAGCAAGTCTATAACGACGACCGAACTCTTGATGAGATAGCCGTGGCAAACAACAATGATGTGGTTCTGGTGCCCGAAGGCTACCATCCTGTTGCCGCCGGCCATGGGTACAATGTGTACTATCTTAATTTTCTGGCTGGCAGTGATCAGCTGCTGGCCAATACAGATGATCCGGATCACAAATGGATCTATGATTCGTGGAAGGGACTTGATCCCAGAATTCCTATGGTAAAAGCTAACAAATAAGTCCAACCATGCAGGAGAAAAAATTTGATATCATCAGTTACGGAAGATCCTCCATCGATCTTTATTCCCAGGAACCGGGAACAGTTTTTGAGGAGATACCGGGATTTCATGCCTTTGTGGGTGGCTCACCCCTGAACATTGCGGTAGGATGCAGCAGGCTTGGTCTGAGAGCTGCTCTTTTAACTGGTGTGGGCAAAGATAAGATTGGGGATTTTATTCTCAATTTCCTTGAAAAGGAGGGAGTGATCACAGAAAAGATCCCCATTGTTGATGGAGCAAGAAGTTCAGCAGTTGTGTTGGGAATAGAACCCCCCGACAGGTTCCCGCTGGTCTATTACCGTGACAATTGTGCCGATTCGCAGATCACCATGGATCATGTCCTTGCAGCTGAAATTGAGAAGTCTCGATTGATCGAATTTTCTGGCACGGCCCTGAATATGGAACCTACCCGAAGTGCTGCTTTCCTGGCATCTGAGATTGCTGTGAAGAATGAAGTGCCAGTGATACTGGATCTTGATTTCCGTGCCGATCAATGGTACGACATCAGGGCATTTGGGGTGACAGTCCGTGCATTTATGAAAAATGCAACCATTGTTCTTGGAACAGAGGAGGAGGTGCTCGCGGCATATATCAGCGATCATTCCCAACTAAATATTACGCACCAGCAGATCTCTGCACCTGAGATCAGTGGTAATATTGATGAGGCTATCGAAGGGATCCTGGCCCTAGGCGTGGATGCCCTGGTTATGAAAACCGGATCCCGAGGTGCCAAGATTTACTTTCCGGATGGAAGTCAGCAGGAGGTTCCTGGATTTCCGGTAGAGGTTCTAAACATCCTGGGTGCGGGTGATGCGTTTGCTGCCGGTTTTGTTTATGGATACCTGAAGGGGTGGGATTTGTACAAAAGTTGCAGGATGGGAAATGCCTGCGGAGCCTGGGTGGTTACCAAGTTAGGATGTGCAAATTTCAATCCATATGAGAAAGAAATTCTTGATTTTATTGAATCAAAAGGAGGATTTTAGAAGCTATGAAAACCATAAAACTAACAGTGGCCCAGGCCATCTTAGGATTTCTGAAGAACCAGTATACTGAGAGGGATGAAGTGGAGCACCGGTTTTTTGCCGGATGTGCCGGAATCTTTGGTCACGGGAACCTGGCAGGATTTGGACAGGCGCTTCAGCAAAACACAGATTTTCCATACATCATGGTCCGGAATGAACAGGCTGCTGTCCATATGGCTGCCGGATATGCCAAGATGAAAAACAGACTCTCCACTTTTGTATGTACCTCCTCCATTGGACCCGGAGCCACCAATATGATCAGCGGGGCTGCAGCTGCCACCATTAACAGACTTCCTGTATTACTTCTCCCCGGAGATATTTTTGGGCAGCGAACTGTAGCTCCTGTACTTCAGCAACTTGAATCTCCTTTTTCTCAGGATTTTTCAGTCAATGACTGTTTCAAACCGGTCTCAAAATACTGGGATCGGATCTATCGTCCCGAACAGATCCTCACAAGTTTACCAGAGGTGATGAGGGTGTTGACCTCTCCTTCTAATACCGGGACTGTCACAATGTCCGTTCCACAGGATGTGCAGACGGAGGCTTTCGATTATCAGAGGGAACTGTTTGAGAAAAGGATCTGGCACATTCCCAGACCTGCAGCCGATAAGCAGGCTTTGAAAAAGGCAGTGGCCTGGATTAGATCTGCAAACCGCCCCATTATTGTGGCCGGAGGAGGAGTTATATACAGTGAAGCTGAAAAGGCGCTTTCTACATTTATTGAAAAGAGCGGTATTCCTGTTATGGAAACCTTTGCAGGGAAGGGATCTCTTCCATATAATCATCCACTCAACCTGGGTGCAGCTGGTGCTACCGGGACCGAAGGGGCCAATTTTTACAGTGAACGGGCCGACCTGGTCATTGGAATCGGTACACGGTATACCGATTTTACCACCGCCTCAAAGACGGCCTTTCAAAATGAGAAGGTAAAATTCATCAACATCAATATTGCCGAATTTGATGCATTTAAACACAGCGCACTGGCTCTGACCGGGGATGCCAGGACCATCCTGGAAGATCTTACCCGCTCATTGGGCGGATATGCCACTGATAATTCATACCAGCAGGAAGCTACCAGGTTCAACAGAGACTGGGATCAGAGAGTGACAGCAGCCTATTTGCCCGATAACAAAGGATTGCCCAGTCAGTCTGAGGTTATCGGTGCGGTCAATAATTTCTCTGCCCCTGAAGATGTGGTGTTGTGTGCATCAGGAAGCCTGCCGGGCGATCTTCATAAATTGTGGAGAACCCGAAATTCCAAGGGCTTCCACCTGGAATACGGGTATTCATGCATGGGATATGAATTTCCGGGCGGACTGGGTGTTAAGATGGCTTCGCCGGAGCGGGAGGTGTATGTGATGTTAGGAGATGGTGGCTACCTGATGATGCCCTCCGAAATAATTACCTCCCTACAGGAGAACCATAAACTTACGGTGATCCTGATTAACAATCATGGATTTGCCAGTATAGGCGGACTTTCCAGGTCCATTGGAGGTGAGGGATTCGGGACAAATTATAAATTCAGGAACAAAGAAACTGGTCAGCTTGATGGAGAATTGCTTCCGGTTGATCTGGCCACCAATGCGGAGAGCTTAGGGGCTAAGGTTTTCCGAACAAATGACATTCCAGGCTTTATGAAGGCTCTTGAGGATGCCAAAATGGAATCAAGAACAACAGTGATCTATATAGAAACAGTTCCTGAACGTAAGATGGCAGGATACGGTCATGCATGGTGGGATGTTCCCATTGCAGAAGTTTCCGGGTCCGAATCTGTGGGTCAGGCCTTTGAGAACTATAGAGAGCAAAAGAAAAACCAGCGTTATTTCTTATAGTTAATTTATGCTGACATTAGTAACATTTATTGGTTTTACTGCCTTTGTAGCCCTCTACGTATGGTGGAAACTAAGGAAAGAGCGCCTGGATTCATCCGACGGTTATTTTCTTGGGGGCCGGAGCCTGACAGGGGTTGTCATTGCCGGATCCATGCTGCTTACCAATATTTCTTCCGAACATCTTATTGGGATGAATGGATCCTCCTATAAAAATGGCTTCATCGTCATTGGTTGGGAAGTCACCTCCGCCCTGGCCCTTGTGGTGGCAGCAATCTACTTTGTCCCTAAATATTTGAGGATGGGATTGACCACCATTCCCGAATACCTGGAAAAGAGGTTTGATGGAACTACGCGGAGCCTGGTTGCTCTTATCCTGGTTGTATCTTTTGTTGTTACCCTCTTGCCCATCGTCCTTTATACCGGGGCCATCAATTTTGAAAGCATATTCAATATTTCGGAGGTCCTGGGGGTTAGCAAATCAGAGGGAATATGGATCACTGTGGTGGCCATCGGATTGATTGGATCCATGTATGCCATCTTCGGGGGCTTAAAGGCAGTGGCGTTTTCAGATACCATTAATGGATATGGATTACTGATCGGAGGTGTGCTTGTTCCACTGATCGCCCTTTTCAGCATTGGAGATGGGAATGTGATTGCAGGAATCACAAAAGTATATGAGCACGCACCAGAGAAGTTTAATGTCATTGGAGCAAAAGATTCGGTGATGCCGTTCGGGGTACTATTCACAGGATTGATCATCAATCAGCTCTACTTCTGGGGGATGAACCAGACCATTGTACAGAGGGCACTTGGAGCCAAAAATTTAAAGGAGGCCCAGAAGGGCTTGCTCTTTACCGGTGTCCTGAAAATCCTGGTACCTATTATCATTATTTTCCCCGGAGTCATTGGCTTCTATTATTTTGGCGATTCCATGTACGAAAATCAGGACCATGTGTACCCTGCTCTTGTGAAAAAGGTGTTACCCCTGGGTATGGCAGGCTTTTTTGCTGCCGTGGTGATGGGGGCTGTGTTAAGCACATTCAACAGTGTCCTGAACAGCGCAGCAACCATTTTCAGTCTGGACGTCTATAAACGGCACATTAATAAAGAAGCCGGTGAGAAGCGACTGGTATGGATAGGAAGGGCCACATCTTCTGTTCTGGCCTTTTTTGCCATCATTTCTGCTCCGCTTGTGGCCGGGGCCCCGGATGGATTGTATCAGTTACTCCAGCAATTGAATGGTATATTTTTCATTCCCATCGCCTCCATTATGCTGGCAGGATTCTTTCTGAAAAAAGTCTCTGCCACCGGTGCTAAGACCGCGTTGGTTTTTGGATTGCTGTTTTATATTCTTACTACCTTTATTATGAAGGTAGAAGTACACTTTATTCATATATGGGGGATTGAATTTGTACTGAATATGATCATTATGCTGCTTGTATCTCACTATTACCCCGGAAAAACTTTTGATTACAGGACCGAAGCAGTGAAGATTGACATGAAAGGCTGGAAGTATACCAGGCCTATGTCAATTGCCCTGGTAAGCATTACCATATTGATATATATACTGCTTGGTCGTTGAAAAACCAGATATAACAATCACATGGATACATTAAAGAATTACATCAACGGGAAATGGGTAGAGAGCCAGGAAAACAGCACTGTGGATGTTGTCAATCCCGCAAACCAGGAGGTGCTGGCAAAAGCTCCATTTGGAAGAAAAACGGGGAATGATGTGCAAGAGGCTGTATCTGCAGCCGCAAAAGCCTTGAAGGATTGGAAGGACACCCCGGTAATGAAACGCGTTCAGCCACTCTACAAACTAAAACAATTGTTGGAAGAGCATCAGGATGAGATTGCAGAGTTGATTACACTGGAGTGTGGGAAAAGCTTTGTAGAATCAAAGGCTGAGATACAGCGGGGCATTGAAAATGTAGAGACGGCCTGCGCGACTCCCACTTTGATGCAGAGTGAGTTTTCCGAAAATGTAGCCACAGGGATCGATGAATTTATGATCCGTCAACCCATTGGAGTATGCGCCTGCATATCCCCATTCAATTTTCCGGGGATGATCCCTTTCTGGTTCCTGCCTTATGCCATCGCATGCGGAAACAGCTTTATCCTGAAACCTTCAGAAAAGGTGCCCCTGACCATGATAAGGGTGTTTGAGTTGATCGATCAACTAGACCTTCCTTCGGGCCTCATCAATCTCATCCACGGGGGGAAAGAGAGTGTGGATGCATTGCTTGACCATCCGGAAGTGAAGGCCATTAGTTTTGTGGGCTCAACGTCTGTGGCCCGTTACATCTACCAGAGGGGTGCAGCCAATGGCAAGCGGGTCCAGGCCCAGGGGGGGGCTAAAAACCCGGTGATTGTTATGCCCGATGCGGACATTGAAATGACATCAAAAATTATTGCAGACAGTGTATATGGGTGTGCCGGGCAACGTTGTCTTGCAGCTTCAAATATTATTGCCGTTGGAGATCATGGTGGAATGATCAGAGATGCACTGGTAGAGGCCGCAAAAAATAAGACCACCGGGTTCGGAATGGATGCAGGAATTGAAATGGGACCAGTGATTACACCAGAAAGCAAAAGAAGGATTGAAGGGATTATTGCACAGGGAGTTGCTGAAGGGGCCGGTCTTTTACTGGACGGGCGCAAAGCCAGCATCGATGGCTATGAAACAGGCAACTTCATCAAGCCAACCATTCTTGAAAATGTTGCCCTTGACGGTGAATTGATTATGGCTGAGATTTTCGGACCGGTGATGAGTCTGTTGCACATGGAAACCATCGCTCAGGCCATCGATTTTGTGAACCAGAACAACTACGGAAATATGGCCTGCATCTTTACCACCAGCGGATTGAATGCGAGAACTTTCCGCAATAGAGCAGATGCAGGAAACATTGGGATCAACATAGGTGTTGCTGCACCCATGGCCCAGTTCCCTTTCAGCGGGTGGAACGATAGTTTCTTTGGCGACCTGCATGGTCAGGGCAGGCATGCCATTGAGTTTTTTACCCAGACCAAGGTGGTCATTGAAAGGTGGCCATCTGAATGGACCCGCAAATTTTAGAAACCTGAAATTTTTAAATGATAGAACCATGATCAAAATAGCTAATGCACCCTGCTCCTGGGGAGCCCTTGAATTCGACCTGGATGGAAAATCGCCTGGATACGAGCAGGTCCTTTCTGAGATGAAAGAGACCGGTTATGAGGGCACTGAACTGGGTGATTGGGGATTTATGCCTACCAATCCAATTGAATTGAGACAGGCGGTTCAGGAATATGATCTGCAACTCCTCGGGGCATTTGTTCCTGTGGCACTCTCCGATGATGAGGCACACGATCGTGGGATTGAACTTGCGATCAAAACAGCCCAACTTTTGTACGATACCGGTTATGAAAATGCTTTTATTGTCCTGGCCGATGATAACGGTGCTGAAGATGTGCGCACAAAATTTGCAGGGCAGATTACCCCTGAAATGGGACTGTCTGAAGAGTCCTGGATCACTTTTGCATCGGGGGCTGAAAAAGTGGCAAAGTCAGTCAAAGCAACCTTCGGTATACGTACAGTCTTTCACCACCATTGTGGTGGGTATGTGGAAACTCCGAAGGAAGTTGCAAGGTTAATGGAACTTACCGATCCTTCACTATTGGGATTATGCCTGGACATGGGACACTATGCATTTGGTGGCGGTGATCCTGTGGTGGCACTCAAGGAGTATTATGATCGAATCTGGCACGTTCATTTTAAAGATTATGATCCGGAAGTTGGGAGGCGTTCTGCCGGAGAAAACTTCGATTATTTTAAGTCAGTGGAAGAGGGTGTCTTTTGCGAACTGGGTAAAGGCAATGTGGATTTCAAATCTATTGTTAACATGTTGATTGATAAGGAATACGACGGTTGGATTGTGGTTGAGCAGGATGTGTTGCCTGGTATGGGTTCACCAAAAAAATGTGCATTAAACAACCGAAACTTCATCAGGAACCTTGGATTATAGAATAACTAATCTAATGAAACTTTAAAGATGAAAAAGATCAAAGTTGCTGTGGCCGGATTGGGCCGGATCGGAAAAATCCATTTGAACAACCTCTGTAGAAATATAGTTGGAATTGAAGTTGTTGCAGTGATGGATGTTGTTGAAGAGTCGGCGAAAATTGCAGATGAGTATGGAGTCTCGCTGTTTTTCGGGAATTTCGATGAATTGATCGTCCTGGAAGAGTTGGACGCTGTTGTGATCTGTTCACCCACAGACACCCATGCCGATCAAGTCATCAAGGCGGCCCGGGCAGGAAAACATATCTTTTGTGAAAAACCCCTTGACCTGTCCCTGGATCGGGTGATGGAGGTACTGAAGGTTATTGAGGAATGCGATGTTCAGCTGATGCTGGGGTTCAACCGCCGGTTTGATCCGGATTTCGAGAAAATACACGAAATGGTCTTCAATGATTCTGTGGGAGATCCGCAGATAATCAAGATCACAAGCCGTGATCCCGGTCCACCGCCCCTCAGTTATATCAAAGTGTCGGGTGGAATATTCCTGGATATGGCGATCCATGATTTTGATATGGCACGGTATATCTCAGGTAAGGAGGTCGAAGAGGTATTTGCCGCAGGTGCAGTGAAGGTAGATCCGGGCATTGGGGATGATGGTGATTTTGATACAGCTGTGATCACTTTGATCTTTGAAGACAATACCCTGGCCGTGATTGATAATTCAAGAAAAGCTGTCTATGGATATGATCAGCGCCTGGAGGTCTTTGGAAGCAAGGGGATGGCCTGTGCAGATAATAATTACCCCAATAACCACAAACTTTTTACTCAGGAGGGTATGTCGGGAGACCTTCCGCTTCACTTCTTTCTGGAGCGATACCAGGAATCATATCAGAAGGAAATGAAACAGTTTATTGAAGCACTGGTAAATGGGAATGCCATGCCTGTGGGAGCTAAGGATGGTTTGATGTCCATTGTAATCGGACTGGCTGCTACGAAATCTGCTAAGGAGAAGAGACCTGTGAAAATCTCTGAGATTTTGAGATAATGGTCAATTGCTTCCAGAAGAGTTAAATTATACGATTGTCATATGAAAATGGTCTAATTGACTTGTATGGATTATAAAGAGATTAGCCGGATCTTTTACAGGGATGGATATCGGTTGGCCCACCAGCACCTGGAAAAGGAGGTCAGTGTACAAAATCTAACTGCAGCCATCCGGCAGCTATATGATTCGGTGGATGACCTGCTTGATTCATTTATACAGCGGTCTGCCCTCGATGGCCGACCGGCGGAATGTAAAAAAGGGTGTTCCTGGTGCTGTCATCAGGTGGTGTATGCAGTCACCCATGAATTTTTGTATCTCCATGATCATCTGCAGAAGAATTTTAAGGAAGAGATCCGCAATAGAATTCTTGCTCGAGCCAGGGAGAATGTGCTGTTGACCCGGCAAAAATCCCAAGAAGAAGAGTTGCAGGTAAGTACTCCCTGTCCATTTCTGGAATCGGGGAGCTGTATGGTCTATAGTGTGAGACCCATGGCCTGCCGCATTTACCTCTCTTCGTCGGAAAGTGCATGTAAAAAAGAACATGATGAAACCGATACTGGAAACGATTTTCCAGATCTGTTCGAATTTCCCCTGAGGGCAGGCCGTATGTTGAATGAAGGATTTGTGGCCTATTTAAAACAGATCGGGTTCCAGGTGTCCGAAGATGCGCTGGACCAGGGCTATTCAACGTTGGTTACGCTTGGACGAACCATGGAGGGGTGGATCGAAAGCCACTCAATTTCTCCATAGCATATCCACCTTCTGAATTAGTTGGTTTTAATCTGCTATATTCGTGTAATTGCTTTCAATCTTTAAAACAGTAGTATGAGTCAGGTAAAACTGGGTGTCATCCGTGAGACTAAAATCCCACCCGATAAGCGGGTTCCCCTCACTCCCAAACAATGCCGTGAATTGTCGGACCGTTGCGCAGGAATAGAAATCTTCGTTCAACCTTCAGATTACCGTTGTTTTTCAGATGAGGAGTACAGGGAAGAGGGTATTGAGCTTATAGAAGATCTCTCAGATTGTGATGTACTCATGGGGGTGAAAGAGGTGAAGATCGATGCCCTGTTGAACAACAAGACCTACCTCTTCTTTTCCCATACCGCCAAAAAGCAGCCCTACAACCGGGGCCTGCTTCAGTCCATCGTAAGCAAAGGCATCAGATTGTTGGATTACGAATATCTGACCGGAGAGGACCAGGTAAGGGTGGTTGCTTTTGGCCGTTGGGCCGGGGTGGTTGGAGCATACAGTGGATTAAGGGCCCATGGATTGAGGTTTGAGGGATCACAACTACGATCTGCCTCAGCTTGCCACGACCTGAATGAATTGAAATCGGAGCTTCACAAACTGGACCTGGGAAAGACCAGGATTGCCATTACAGGTGGAGGCAGGGTGGCCGGAGGTGCCACCGAAATCCTGGATGCGGCCGGGGTGATGCAGGTGAGCCCGGAGGAGTATCTGAGCAGGGAGTTTGATCATGCGGTCTACACCCGGCTCGATCCATGGCACTACACAACCCGTAAAGATGGATCGGAATTTGATTTCGGCCATTTCATTTCTCATCCTGATATGTATGAAAATAGCTTCAGGCCCTATGCTGTCCGGACCGATCTGTTTGTGGCATGCCATTTTTGGGATCCCAAATCCCCCATACTTCTGACACCTGAAGATCTGGCCGGAAGCGAGGTCCCCATCTCGATCATTGCCGATATCAGCTGCGATATCAATGGGCCCATTCCCTCCACCATCAGGGCCTCCACCATTGCTGATCCATACTATGGATATGATCCAGTCTCGGGAAGTGAAACTGATCCATTCAGGGACGGATCCATTACAGTGATGGCTGTGGATAACCTGCCCGGCGAGCTTCCCAGAGATGCTTCGGCTGACTTTGGAGCTGCACTGATAGAACATGTGATCCCCGAATTGTTGGGATTAAAAGAGACAGGAATGTTGGAGCGGGCCTCCATCACCGAAGGAGGTGCATTAACGGAAGGGTATGCCTACCTGAAGCATTACCTGGAGGGGAAGGAGTGAAACCTTCTCTAAAAACTCTATCCAAGCATCCTCTCTCTTGATGTTCAGTAATTAGACCTGCAGTATAAAACCTATACCTGAATGGCATAAGGAACCGTACACCTATCATGTTGCATTATTGCAACACTAAATTCCAGTTTTACTTTAGGATTTGCTGGGCAGCTTTCCAGGATCCTGCCGGTTGTCCCAGAAAACAATCAGTTGGAGTTCCTTTTTTCTCGGTCTTACCCGGTAATACAGTGTATTCTGCTTGGTGACAAAACCCTTTCTGATGTTCTTCTTTTTTCTGGATTCCTCGAACAT
>JAUVKN010000217.1 GCA_030596245.1 Bacteroidia bacterium
TGGAGGACTTTTGCCGGGGTTAACCCGGGGATACCAATCTTCTTGTTTTCAAAAATACCCAGCCAAGTCAATCTTTCCATCATTCTGGAGTCTTCACCGAATCCCAGGTACCGGGCCAGTTTTGTCTCTATGGGAATATCGGTCTGGTAGGCCATAAATCTGTTGATGAATTCACGGTAGGTCATGTTTTCTGTGTCCTCCATGACATAATTGTCATTGGTGGCCCCCAACTGAACGAAGATATTCCAGGCCTCACAGAATCCCGGTCGGCGAATGGTTCCCCTGAACATGGTTTGCAAATTGTGGAGACCATATGTTTCTCTGTAGGTGAGCGAATCCCTGTTGCCATATACCTCAAAGGTTCCAAGTCCGGGAACCTGAATGGTCTCTGTACGACTGAATACTTTATGATAAGGGATGGATTTGAATTTTCCGTTGTGAAGGAATCGGGCACCCTCTTTGCCTGCCAATACTACATTCCTGGGATTCCAGGTAAACTTGTATTGCCAGGGATTGTTCTCAAATCCGGGAGCAACCAATCCTCCGGTACTGGATTCGAAAGCCAGGAGTTGACCTCCCTCGGCCTGTATCCCCTGGATCATCTGCATGGCCGACATGTGATCAATTCCCGGATCCACACCGCACTCATTCATCAGGATAATCCCTTTCTTTCTGGCTGCACCGTCCATGGCCTTGATGGCTGGTGAGAGGTAGGAGGCAGTTACCAGGTTTCTACCAATCTCCACACAGGTTTCTGCTACCAGGTGATGCATTCGTGCCGGCAACATACTGATCACGATCCGGGCTTGTTCGATCTCAGCTTTGCGCTGGACTGTTTGATGCACATCGAACAAGAAAGCCTCTCCATTGGGATGGTTCTGGACCCTTTCCAGGGCGTTTTCCAGTTTAATGTCCCCTACACGCACTTTCCACCTTTTGGCTGAATGATCGAGGAAGTACTTGATCAGGGAAGTAGAAGAGAGCCCTGCTCCCAAAATTAAAATGGTCTGCATTGGTTAAAATTTGAGGACTAAATATACAAAACCACAATGGCTCACCGGAGTGACAGGAGCGTAATATATAACATAAAAGCGAACTTATTTTTTCAGCTGATTTTTCAGGATTCGGGCGATGTATTTCCCAATGATATCAAATTCAATATTAACCAGGGTCCCTTTAGTAATCTGATGAAAATTGGTAACCTCGTAGGTGAATGGAATAATGGCTACCTGGAAAGATCGATTCTGAGAGTTAACCACGGTCAGACTCACGCCGTTTACAGAAACAGAACCCTTTTCAACGGTTATATGTTCCTCTCCCTGAGGTTCATACTCAAAAGTGAAATACCAGCTGCCTTCTGCTTCCGTGACCCCGGTACATGTTGCTGTGAGATCCACATGTCCCTGTACCATGTGTCCGTCCATCCTGGCATCCAACCGGGTACTCCGTTCCAGGTTTACCTTGTCACCGATCTGTAAAGCTCCCAGGTTCGATTTTATCAGGGTCTCTTTGATAGCTGTTACAGTATAAGCATCCTCTTTGATATTTACCACTGTAAGGCATACTCCATTGTGTGCTATGCTCTGATCGATCTTCAGTTCATCGGTAAATGAACATTTCATGGTAATATGCAGGTTCTCCTGATCCTTTGCCAACCTGACCACTGTTGCGGCTTCTTCTACAATTCCTGAAAACATATGAGTCGAAAGTTAAAAGTCAAAAAGTCAAAAGTCAAATGTCAAAGGCATTTTTAAAAGTGTCCACAAAGTCCAGTTTTTCCCAGGTGAAAAGCTCCACTTCAAGGCTAAGTTCATCCCAGTAAGGGGAGTTGAATTTTTTAATAACTGTTTGTGGTGTGCGGCCCATGTGACCATACGAAGCTGTTTCCCTGTATATTGGGTTTCTCAGCTTCAGTTGTTGTTCAATGGCAGCAGGTCTAAGGTCATACAGCTCCTCTATCTTCTTTGAAATCTCACCATCCGTAAGGTTCACATTGGATTTTCCAAAGGTGTTTACAAATACTCCGATGGGTTTTACCACACCAATGGCATAGGAAAGTTGTACCAGTATCTCATCTGTTACACCTGCAGCAACAATGTTCTTGGCAATGTGCCGGGCAGCATATGCAGCAGAACGGTCTACTTTGGAGGGGTCCTTACCGGAGAAGGCTCCGCCACCGTGGGCTCCTTTGCCGCCATAGGTATCTACAATGATCTTTCGGCCGGTGAGACCTGTATCACCATGCGGACCACCAATCACAAATTTACCGGTAGGGTTCACATGAAGAATAAAATTATTATCAAAGAGTAATTTCAGACGTTCGGGAAGTTGATCCACAATCCGGGGGATCAAAATCTCCTTTACATCCTGACGAATCTTTTCCAGCATTCGTTCGTCGTCATTGTCAAATTCATCATGCTGGGTCGAAAGTACGATGGTATGAACACGAAGTGGTTTGTCATCATCACTGTATTCAATGGTTACCTGTGATTTTGAATCGGGCCTCAGGTAGGTCATTACCTTCTTTTCTCTTCGTATCGCAGCCAGCTCAATGAGCAACTTGTGACTTAGTTCCAGAGGAAGAGGCATGTAGTTGTCTGTTTCGGTGGTGGCATATCCGAACATCATCCCCTGGTCACCGGCACCTTGCTCCATGGGATCATCCCGGTCAACACCCCGGTTGATATCAGGCGATTGCTCATGGATGAGGGTCATTACCCCGCAGGAGTTACATTCGAATTGATATGCACTCTCAGTATATCCGATCCTACAGATAACCTCCCGGGCCACCTTCTGAACATCAATGTATGTCTTCGTCCGAACCTCGCCTGCCAATACCACCTGTCCGGTAGTCACCAACGTTTCACAAGCAACCTTGGATTGTGGATCATAGGCAAGAAATTCATCCAATAGTGCATCTGAGATCTGGTCCGCCACTTTATCGGGATGACCTTCGGATACGGATTCTGAGGTAAAAAGATATGCCATGGGATTAATTACATCCTGGGATGGTTCCTAACTTCTTCTCGGCCCTGGTAAGGAAAGGCTCTTCCACCACTTTCTTAAGGGTTTCGCAGGCCTTATCATATTCAACCGAATTCTGGTAGGCAGAACCCAGTTCAAAATTTATGGCAGAGATCCAGATGGCTTCTTTTTCAAACTGAAGTGCTTTCAGGGCAAAATCAATGGCTGCATCATACTCACCCGTCTTGTTGTTGACAAGTGCCAGATGGTACAGCGCCCTGGGATTGTCCGGGTTGGCATTCAGCGCATTTTCAGAGGCCTCGATTACATAGGTGTAGTCATTGTCTTCGGGATCAACCATCTCCAACTCCTCTGTGATGAATTTGTTGTAATAGGAATCGATTTTCCCATTAATTTGATCAATGGTTTTGGTATCGTTTTTTCTGACTGCACCCTCTTTGGCCAGGTTAAATTCCTCTAACATCATGTCGGTTTCATCCTGATCCAGAAATATCATTCCTTTGCCTAGATGAGCCTGGTAGAGATTTTCATTCATAGCAAGGGCTTCATCAAAATAGCCCAAAGATTCATCATAGGATTTGTTTTTATAGTAGCGTTGACCCTCTCTCATATATGATTGCAGAAGATAATTGTTCGACTTTTTCCTGATCTCTTCATTGTTGTTGTAAAGCGTTGAAAACTCAATGGATTTTTCAAGGAAAGGGATCGCATTATCATATTGCTTACGTTTTAAAAACAGGGTGGCCTGCCTGTAATAGGCCGAGGGAATCTGTTTTTCAGCTTGTGCAACCAAGTCATTGGCCTCATCGCCCACTGTCTCGGCCAGGGCCAGTACCTGGTTAAAATGTTCAATAGATACATCATACTCCTGGTTATTGAGCTTCTCAACACCAGTGTTGAATTCATTGATCACGTCTGTAAGGGTTTGGGCAGACATTGATCCAGCCATAAGAATTGCTCCAAAAATTGCTAATACTCTTAATTTCATAGGGTAATCATTTGGTTAACAAAATGAATCGGTAAATATATAAATAATGTAAACAAATACAATGCCAATTTGTTTACGCCACATTGCAATAATAATCAGATGGTTAGTGTTGGGTAATTTCCCTGAAGACCTCTTCAAGGCTCTTTTCCTTCAGTGAGAGAGATAGGATAGTAAGCCCCTGATTGACAGCAAATTTAAAAATATCACCCCTTACATCCCTGGATTCATGGGTTTCCAGCAGGAACTGGTTCCCCTCCAGACTTCTTACATTAACTATAAAGTGAAGGTTTTTCCATACCTCAGGTTTGATGGCGGCATCAAATTCGATGTGGATGGTCTGAATCTGACCACCTCCCTTCTCCTTCAAAAGGGCGGCATTCTCATCTGCCACGATCCTACCCTTATTGATGATAATAACCCTGTCGCAAATAGCTTCAACCTCCTGCAGTATATGGGTGGAAAGCAGAACGGTCTTTTCTTTGCCAATGGTGGAGATCAAGTTGCGGATCTCTGCAAGCTGGTTGGGATCCAGTCCCGAGGTAGGTTCATCCAGGATCAGGATATCGGGATCATGGATCAGAGCCTGTGCCAATCCCACACGCTGTCTGTATCCTTTGGAAAGGTACCCGATTTTTTTGTGTGATTCAGGTGTGAGACCAGTCATCTGAATGACCTGTGAAACACGCTCTTTTGCCATTGCACCCATAATTTTATACAGACCTGCCACATAATGAAGGTATTCACGGATGTACATCTCCAGGTAGAGGGGGTTGTGCTCGGGCAGGTAACCAATAATTTTTCGTATCTCCTTCTGCTTTTCGATGGCCGGCATTCCCCTGATCACAACCTCGCCATCATCTGGGGGAAGTGTACCCGTGATGATCTTCATGGTGGTGGATTTGCCTGCGCCGTTGGGACCAATAAAGCCAACTATTTCTCCAGAATTAATAGTGAAGGAAACGTTGTCAACTGCTACTTGAGAACCATAGTGCTTCGTAATATCCTTTACCTCAATGGACATGGAGAAAAGTTAGAGGTTAATGGTTAGTAATTATTGGTTAGAGTATACAGGAGTTTTAGGTTTGACTAACCATACATGAATTGGCTCACCTTGGCGAAGTTGGACTTTGGGTTCACGCACATTACCGGAATCTTTTCATTGTTGGAGAGCAAGTACTGCTCCTTGGCGCCGAAAATGTAATCAAACTTTGTAATATGTTTGGTGGTGGTGATCATGATCAGGTCTGCTTTGATCCGTTTGGAGAATGAAAGTATCTCCTTCTGGAAATTACCCGACTTTACAGATGTATGTATTTCGTAATCAATATTATTCTGGATTAGGAAACGGATGGCAAAATTGAGGTTAATATTCACTTTTTTCTGCAGGGCCTTATCCGATACAGGGGCCTTATAGAGGTGGATCTTCGAATTGAGATATTTCCCAAGAAAAATGGCCCACTGCAGCTTCTCTTTGTTTTCCGATTTGAAATCAATGGGAAATACAATATCTGAATATCTGTCTTTGTCGGGCGGGGCATTCTGGACAACAATAAAAGGCACCTCAGATCCAGCAATTACTTTCAAGGCCCAGCTTCCGAATAATTTCTGTCTGCCTTTCATCCCGTGGGTGCCCATGACCACAAAATTTACATTATTTTCCTCTTTTGAGGCGTAGTCAGATATCTCTTTGAAAATTTTCCCATGATTCACATAGGAATCTACCTCTTCGCCAAGATCCTTCTTAATCTCCTCAACAGCACTTTCCATCTTCTTCAGGGCTGCTTCCTCTTCCGATGCATCATCGACAATGTGAAATAAAACAATCTTATATTTCAAAATGTGCGCCATTTTAATGGCGTGTTTTAATGCATTGTAGGATACGGTAGAAAAATCCCAGGTGACCATAATGGATTTCTTCTTTTCCTCCATGGTGTAAGTTTTTGATCTAGTGTAAAATTAGTTGATTCTTTTTAGATAATAAAGTTAACGCGTGGAAAATGATAAAATTGTATTTTTGTAGCTTGTTAAAACAAAAGAATATGAAGAGATCGACAGTTAAAGAGTTGCTTGGTTCCAGGAAAACCGACAATGATGTGCTATTGAAAGGGTGGGTCCGGACAAGGCGTGGAAACAACCAGGTGGCTTTTATTGCTATAAATGACGGAACAATAATACACAGCATACAGGTGGTGGCCGATCTGGAATCTTTTCCGGAAGAGTTAATGCGAAGAGTGACCACCGGGTCCAGTATCAGCGTTATCGGAAAACTGGTGGAGTCGATGGGCAAGGGGCAATCCGTTGAAATACAAGCTTCAGAAATTTCAATTCTCGGAGATGCGGATCCTGAGGTATATCCGTTACAGAAAAAAGGGCACTCCTTTGAGTTCCTTAGGGAAATAGCGCACTTGCGTTTCAGGACCAATACTTTCGGTGCTGTTTTCAGGATCAGGCATGCACTGGCCTATGCCATACATAAGTATTATAATGACCGCGGATTCTTTTACCTGCATACACCCATTATCACAGCTTCAGATGCGGAAGGTGCAGGTGCTATGTTTAAAGTAACCACACTCAACCTGGATGGCCCCCCAAAGAATGAAGAGGGGGAAGTTGATTATACACAGGATTTTTTCGGACGACCCACCAACCTTACCGTATCAGGTCAGCTTGAAGGAGAGCTGGGTGCACTGGCACTCTCCTCCATCTATACATTCGGTCCGACTTTCAGGGCTGAAAACTCAAATACTCCCAGACATGTGGCCGAGTTTTGGATGATTGAACCTGAAATGGCCTTTTACGATATCCATGACAACATGGACCTGGCAGAAGATTTTTTGAGGTACTTGATCCGTTATACCCTTGACAATTGTCAGGACGATCTTGAGTTTTTAAATAAAATGGTAGATAAAGGGTTGTTAGAAAGGCTAAGGTTTGTGCTGAATCATCCATTCGAAAGAAAGAGCTACACCGAAGCCATTGAAATACTTATAAAATCCGACCATAAATTTGAGTTTCCGGTAGAGTGGGGACTTGACCTGCAGGCTGAACATGAACGTTATCTGGTGGAACAACATTTTAAGCGACCAGTGATCCTTACAGATTATCCCAGTGAGATCAAGTCTTTTTACATGAAGCAAAACGATGACGGAAAAACTGTCAGGGCCATGGATGTACTATTTCCCCTGATTGGTGAGATAATAGGTGGGTCGCAGAGAGAAGAGGTGTTGGAAAAACTACAAAACCGGATGAGGGAGATGAATATTCCGGAAGATGAATTGTGGTGGTATCTGGAAACTCGTAAATTTGGAACTGTAGAACATAGTGGATTTGGATTGGGATTTGAGCGATTAATTATGTTTATTACAGGAAT
>JAUVKN010000206.1 GCA_030596245.1 Bacteroidia bacterium
GTACATAGATAGATTTAGCTTTCATCTTTTTTATTTATGAGTATTGGTTTTTAAGTTGATTGATTTTTCGCAGTACATTGATCAATTTCTTTTTCACTCTTCATTTCTTTTATGAAAATGTTTGGAGTCACCCCATTCACCATATCCGATCTCCCCATCGACCAGCTGGATACGTACATCCAGGCAATGCTTGCACTCCTCGGGCTCTTCATTCACACACGGTTTGTTTTCATACAGGGCATAATCGTTCCGGTATTTCCCCGGTGTAATGTTGGGCATGATAATATTAGCTCCCACCTTGACTGCCTTTTCACGTCCCACAGGATCAATGGCCTGCAGGGCAGTGGCTGCCGCAATGTTGATATCCTTCATAAGGATCCTCAGGGTGGCGATCATTTTCAGGGCCACGTTAAAGCGCTCCCGGATGGGCAATAGCTGATCCCGGTACTGGAACAGGGGTGTCTCCTTATGTTCAATATAAGGCCCCATACCCACCATATCTATATCAAAATTTTTCATGAAGAGCAGATCGTCAGCCAGGTGCCCTGTATCCTGAAATGGGAGACCGATCATGACCCCGGTGCCGGTTTGGTATCCCAACTCCTTAAGGGTGTAAAGGCAATTGAGTCGATTCTGGTAATCATGGAGGGTGTTTTTGGGGTGATATTTCCTGTACAGCTCCGGATTGGAAGTTTCTATCCTCAACAGATAGCGATGTGCCCCTGCATCAAACCAGCGTTTGTACACCTCTCTGCTCTGTTCTCCCAGGGAGAGGGTAATGCCCAACTTTCCACTGGATAACTTCTTTATTTCCCTGAGCAGGCTCACAATCCTTTCGGTAAAGGCGGTTGACTCAAGTTCTCCGGCCTGCAGGACGAGGGAGCCATAATTGTTTTCATGGGCAAACCGGGCCGCATCCAGGATCTGGTCATCGGTTACATTGTACCTGTGGGCCTTTTTGTTGGAGCGCCTGATTCCACAGTAGTAGCAATCCTTTCCACAGATATTGGAAAATTCCACCAGTCCACGGAAATACACCTTGTTTCCTATCTCCCGGAGCTTCACCTCTTCAGCTCTCCTGAACAGCAGCTTTTTGTCATCCTTTTGTGAATCCAGCAGGATCCTTAAATCTTCCCGCTCCAGCTGCTCCTTCTCCAGTATCTCCCTTACTCCCATGCTATAGATATGATGTTGAATCCTTCTCCAGTTTTACAAAGGGTGCCACCGCCCTTTCATAGATCCCGTGCATGTAGGCAATGGCCATCCCATAGTTGGTGACCGGGATGCCTGCCTCCACGGCAGGTTTTAAGCGGTTGATCAGCTGTTTCCGTGTGATCATGCATCCCCCGCACTGGATCACCATGCTGTAGTCGGTAATTTCACCGGGGACTTTACCCAGACCGGAAACCACCTCATAATCAAGCTGCATCCCTGAAAAACCGGACAACCATCTGGGAATCTTAATCCTTCCGATGTCATCACAGGATACCTGGTGGGTGCACGATTCCAGGATCAGTATCTTATCTCCGTTGTTCAGTCTTGACAGGTGGGGTGTGCCTTTCAGGTAGTTCTCGAAATCGCCTTTGTATCTGGCCAGTACGGTACTGAAGCTGGTCAGGGGGATCTCATCGGGAACAGAGGCATCGGCTTTTTTGAATACCTGGCTGTCGGTAATGACCAGGGCCGGTTGGGGTGATAGCCGTTTCAGCAGGGTGTCTATTTCCCGCTCTTTGGCTACCAGTGCAACGGCGTCATTGTCCAGGATGTCCCTGATGACCTGCACCTGAGGAAGGATAAGCCTTCCTTCGGGGGCCTCATCATCAATGGGGGTAATCAGCAGCACCAGGTCACCCTGGGAGATGATATCGCCCACCAGCGATTTGGAAAGGTAGGCTGATTCGGGGATGGCGGACTGGATCTGACCGATTAACGCTTCACGATTATGGGGATGCAGTGCAGAGAACTCAAGCACCTGTTTGCCTGTTGCCTCCAGCACATGTTTTTTAAACCGGTCATTGAGAGGATCCAGATCCGATTTATTATGTATCACCAGGTAGGGGACCTCCCACTTTTCAAACTGACTGATAATGGATTCCTCCTCATGGTCAAACCAGTTCCCTGCCAGCACAAGGATCCCCAGGTCAATGTGGCGGATCACCTCCCGGGTTTTATCCACCCGCTTTTTTCCAACCTCTCCGGAATCGTCTGTACCTGCAGTATCGATGATCACCACTGGACCGATATGGGTGATTTCCATAGATTTTTTTACAGGATCGGTAGTGGTTCCGGATTCCTCAGATACGATAGCAACCTCCTGGCCTGCCAGACAATTGATCATGGAGGATTTACCATTGTTCCTTCTTCCGAATATTCCGACGTGCGGTTTGGCGTCTCTTCCCTTCATAACAGCTCCCTGATATCATCCATTGTGAAACCCTTTTTCAGCAGATTGCCGGGTTCCATCAACTGTTCCAACTTGTTTTTTCCCAGGATATTTAATTCTTCATTGGCCTCGAAAATGTCTTTCCCGGTGGCCTTCATCTCTTTGGCCAGTTCTGCTGCCCTGTGATAACCGATAAGTGGTGAAAGGGCAGTGGTGACTGCCGGACTCCGGAAAAGCTTTCTGCGGGCCACCTCTTCCCCAACCATCAAACCATCAAGCATCTTTTTATGGATGGCCCGGTTCATGGAGATCATCAATTTGAGGCTTTCGAGCATGGCGCAACCGATCTCCGGCAGATAGGCATTCAATTCCAAACATCCCTGGGCAGAGAGTGAAGTAATCAGCTGATCGTTTGCATAGATCCGGTGCGCAGAGGAGATAACGAATTCAGGAATGACGGGATTCACCTTTCCAGGCATGATGGAGCTTCCCACCTGTTTTGCAGGCAGTTCGATCTCACTGGGATTGCTCACACCCGACGCAAGAAGCCTGAGGTCGGAAACGATCTTTTCAAGATTCACCGCATGGGCTTTCAGGATCGCATGCACCTCCACCCATCTGTCCATGTTGCAGGTAGCATCGGTCAGGTTCTCTCCCTGGGTCACCGGTAATGAAGTCAGCTTCTTTAGCACAGGAACCACCTCCATGATATAGAAGCGTGGAATGGAGATCCCGGTACCGGTGGCCCCACCACCAAGGTTGACCACCTTGATCCGCTCAAACCCTTTGGACACCCTCCACCAGTCACGAGACAGAGCTTCACTGTAGGTGCTGAACAGTTGTCCGAAGGTGGATGGAACTGCCTCCTGCATCTGGGTAAAACTGATCCTTAGGGCATTCCTGTATTTCGTTTCCAGTTGTTCAAAGGAGGAGCGGGTCAGGTTAATGGACTCCTCAAGCTCATTCAACAGCTGCATGGTGGCCACAGTGAGGGCAGTGGGCACCACATCGTTGGTCGACTGAAAAATATTAGCCGTCTCTATGGGATCCACCACTTGGTAGTCCCCCGGTTTTCTACCCAGTGACTTCAGCGCCACGTTGGCAATGATCTCATTGATATTCAGGTTGATGCTTGTTCCCGCACCTCCCTGTACGAATGGAACTATAAAGTGTTCAAAGTGAGATCCTGTTGAAACTTCACCGGCAGCCATTTCCAGTGCTTCAAGGGATTTATTATCGGGTAGGCGAAGGTGATCTATTAGATCGGGGTGTTCTTTCAGAAGGGCATCCCGAAATTTCCTAACAGTCCGGTAACAGGCCAGCTTTACTGTTCCGGCAGCACGATACCACTCCATGGAAAAAGGTACCTGGTTGGGGAAATTTTCCCGCGCACGGCAGGAGTGGATGCCATACAAGGCATCAGCAGGGATGGAAACTTCTCCAAAGAGATCCTTTTCAGTGCGCATCAATTCTGAATTTCACACAAAAATACTTGAATAAACTGAAAAACCCGCATAGCAAATGGAAATGCCAATGCGGGTCTTTGTGAAAAATGTATCTCCTAATTCGGAGAAATTTTGATAATAAGGCCGCCTGAGAATTCTCCCTGGAAGGGTGTGATGCGGGTATATACACTGCTACTGCAACCTGATCCCCCGGTTCCAATACCACAACCAAATCCAAAACCATTATAGACCATGGGCATTAGCATGGTTCCCTGCAACCTGATCCCGATCATTTCGGTGAGCCAGAGTTTCAATCCGGCTCCGACAGTGGCGCTGAACTGAACTTTGCTATTCAACTGTGATGTTTTCGGGGCCCACCAGGTCAGTCCTAGGCCGATGGTACCATATGGAGATACCCTGCCAAAATCGACCTGCTGCAATCCCCCAACTTGGAAATAGTTGGAGCTGAACCGGATCTGCTCACTTGGCGAACCAAGGAATGGATAGAAGGTTCCTTCCGTATCAGCACGCATATAGGAAAGCTCTGCGAAGGTTGTCGTTGATAACCCAACGGCCAGTTTTCCGCCATAATTCTGCGCATCATTGATCCGGAAATTTCCGTCATAAAGTTTTGCGGTCCCGCCCAGCTGGATTCCTGTAAAACCGTTTAATTCGATAATCTGGGCAGAAATATCCTGCGCACCGTAAATCATCATCGTCAACAATAACGCAATTAAGATTCTACTAATTTTTTTGCTCATGGTTAGTTTATTGAGGTTATTTTACCTTACATAAGGCTAATTTATCGATAATAATAACAGCGAAATTTCAAAAAGGTTAAAGACAATCAAAAAATAACTTCAGAATCACTCTTTCACAAAGGGAAATGTTGCACCGAATTGAATGAGGGAGGTAGTGTAATTGGTGCCGCTGCTTTCTTTAACCAGATTAACAAATCCTTTGCTGTAACGAATATATATATTGATGCCCTTTCCTCCTCTGGGAGGGACAAGGATATATTCCAAATCAATTACCGCCCCGGCATCGATGGTATTTATCTCGGATTTTATGTCCAGTTCTGTGGTTAAGATCACATCATCAATGGGGCTCGATTTATAGGTGTCTGCAGCCCCGGTAAGGAAACTGATCTGGGGTCCGGCAGAAACACTTAATCGTTCTGCCAGTTTCACCCTTAATAAAATAGGAATATCGATATAACTCAGTTTTCTGTCGGAAGACTCCACATCCACCAACAGTTCATCAAGGTGGGAATCTCCTGTGCTTAACACGGGCACATCCTTGATTCCCCGGGAAGAGAGAGGTAAGAACTCCGGAATAAGTGAAAGCTTTTCAGTCAGCTTGATATTGTTTACAAGGCCAAAATTCAAACTCATGGCATTCTTCCCCTCCTCATATCCATGAATGATCGAATAGGTGCCTCCCAGCTTCAGGCTGAAATAAAAATTCTCCGTGGCCACTTTATCGCCAAATATCAGCACTAGCAGTGCAGCCTGCCCTTTAACAACAGCAGAAGATGACAATATTAAGAAAAACAGGGATGTGAGAATGTGTTTTTTCATGATTGAGGTGTTTCAAAAGGTCCAATATTACATCTACTGCACAAACAAACGTAAATATAATTAAAATAGGCATCAACGATTGACGGCAATTAAATAACTATGCTAATTTTGTTATGGTAAATTTCTTCTGCGCATCATGACCAGAAAAAGTAGTTGGGCATACAATAATATCATTCTTTTGATATCAATTGTGTTGCTAATCTGCTCCAGCTTTTTGATCCATTCCGATCCCCTGGTAAAAATTATAACGAGTGTTTTTTTGGCCATGATCCTCCTTTCAGCCTCTTATTCCATTAGAAGAGGCAGAACCAGACTCTTCTATTTTGCCATTGGTGTCATTGTGCTTCGGGAAGGCTCAATATTCCTGATCCACAATGAGTACCTCGATTCTCTTGCCACCCTCACAAATGTTCTCTTTTTTCTGATCATTGTCGTCCAGTTGATCCACCAGGTGGCCCGCAGCAAGATTGTGAGCAGGGATGTGATCCTTGAAGCCATCAATGGGTATCTCCTGATGGGATTAAGCGGCAGTATCCTGTTTGCCCTGGTGGGACGTATCCAGGAGCATGCATTCGCATTTTCAAATCCCCAGGTTCACTATTTTTCTGAATTTATTTACTTTGGTTTCATTACCCAGACAACCGTCGGATTCGGGGACATCGCCCCGGTAAGTGATCTGGCGAGATTACTCACCATTACCATGGGGATCTGCGGGCAAATGTACATCGCCATCATTATTGCAATGCTGGTTGGCAAATACCTGTCACAACAGAATAAGAATCTTTAATCTGCTATTCAGAACAAATTCTAATTTTTATTGTTAATAATTTAACATTTTATCTTGAAGAGCTAAGTAACCCACTTAGAAAAAAAATGTAACTTGTTGAAATACAATGTTATATATAGGACGAACGAATTAAAACAGTAATAATAATAAATTCACTTAGACACAAAGACATGAAAGCAATTAAGTATTTTTCTCTAATGTTTGTATCCGTCATTTTTATGATGGGATGCGCTACCGTTAAAGTAGTAACTGATACTAAATCAGGTGCAGAATTCTCTAATTATCAGACTTTTAAAGTGGTTCATTATGTAAATGAAGAGGACCTTCAGGCACAGAGTCACAGAGTTAATCCTATAAACCGGGGCAGAATTGAATCTGCAATTGCCAGCAATGCTGAGTTGCGTGGAATGAAAGAAGCAGAATCCAATCCCGATGTAATAATTCTCTGGGCTTCAGATGTGGATGTTGAAAAATCATACTCGTCTCATACAACCTATTCGGGCGGAGCTTATATGGGCTACCGGGGCAGGTACTATATGGGAGGCGGACCTTCATACACTACAACCGATGTGAACGAATATCATATTGGCATTCTTACCGTAGCTATTGTTGAGAAAGAATCGGAAGAGTTACTCTGGTTAGGAAAGGGTACGAAAGATATTTCAGGAGATGAACGAAAAGCAGAGGAGACCATCAACCTGATCGTAAGTAAGATCATGGAGGAGTTTCCCATTGGCTCGGTTCCTGAAAAATAGAATAATCGATTAACAATAAATACCAAATTTTAAAAGAATGATGAAAAAATCCATTTTAACAATTGCTTTAATGGCTTTTGTCCTTGTAAGTTTTTCACAGGACAAGCCCAATATCCTGGTGATCTGGGGTGATGATATTGGCTGGGCCAATATCAGCAAGTACAACCATGGTATCATGGGATACCAGACCCCGAACATCGACAGAATTGCCGATGAAGGCGCCATGTATACTGACTGGTATGCGCAACAGTCGTGTACCGCAGGAAGAGCTGCGTTTATTTTGGGACAACACCCATTCAGAACCGGATTATTGACTATCGGAATGCCTGGTTCTGAACAGGGTATTCAGGATAATCAGCCAACCATTGCAGAATTGCTGAAACCTCTGGGATATACCTCCGGACAGTTTGGAAAAAATCACCTGGGTGATCGGGATGCGCATCTGCCAACCAATCATGGTTTCGATGAGTTTTATGGAAATCTTTATCACCTGAATGCAGAGGAAGAGCCGGAAACATACTATTATCCTAAAAATGAAGAGTTCCATAAAAACTATGGTCCCCGGGGTGTTATCCACAGTTATTCTGATGGAAAAGTTGAAGATACCGGTCCAATGACCAAAAAAAGAATGGAAACCGCAGACGATGAATTTACGGATGCTGCCATTGATTTTATAGAGAGAGCCCATAAGCAGGGCCAACCGTTTTTCGTCTGGTTAAGTGCTACCCGCATGCATGTGTGGACGCGTTTAAAAGAAGAGAGTATAGGTGTGACGGGTATTGGCCTTTACCCGGATGGAATGGTGGAA
>JAUVKN010000290.1 GCA_030596245.1 Bacteroidia bacterium
TATAACCGGGGGCTGTGCAGGTTGGGAAAAAGATCGATACCCAGCTTATCGAATGATATATATCCCAGCAACAGGGTAGCAATGATAATCATGCTCACCGATACCGGGTAATTGACTGAAAATCTGGTGATAGATTTTAACATACTGTCTGCTTATTGAACTACTTGAGGATTCTCACCCTGGATTTATCGCGGAGTGTCTCAAATCCGGAACTTACAACACTTTCTCCCTGCAGGAGTCCCATCTTTACCTCAATGCTGCTTTCATTCTGAAGTCCCGTGGTGATGACCCGCTCACTGGCCACACCTTTGTCAACCACGTAAACGATCTGGTTCCTGTTCCGGCTTACAATAATGTCTCTTGGAATGACCAGTGCATTTTCTGCACTATTCACCACCAGGTCGGCTTTTACAAACATGCCTGGAAGCAGAATGCCATCAACGTTGTCTACTTCCACAAAACATTTGAAGGTTCGTGCTTCCGGATCTATGGATGGAGAGATCTGAGTAATGTGACCCGTAAGGGTGTCGGCCGTACTTGTATAACTGGTCACGTAAACCTTGTATCCCCGCTCAATGCTTCTGAAATATTTTTCCGGAAGATTGGCTTCCATATATAGTCTCGCATAATCAATCACCTGAACCATCAAGGTATTGCTGGCCACTCTGGTTCCGTTGGTGAAAAAAGGAAGGTCAGCAATTACCCCCGAAAAGGGCGTCTTCAACGACATCTTTGACAGGTTGATCTGACTGCTCTCTATATCATACTGGATATTCATGAGGGTTATCTCAGCATTTTTTAATTCTCTTAAAGTGGCTCCACCTTTCTCATACAGTGACTGTTGCTTTTCGTACTCCAGTTTAGAGATTTCCAAATCCACCTCCTTTGACTTGATGCGCAAATCGTTATAATACTCCTCATCCTCAAGCTTGATAATCGAAGCGCCGGCTTTCACCTGGTCTCCCAGGGCATAGGGTTTACGTGTGGAAGGATTAATCTGCAACGTGTAGAGACCGGATATTTCTGAATTGAGGCTCACCTCCTTCAGGGGATAGACCGATCCGGTGGTACTTACAAACTCTTCAATGCTGGAGGTGTTCACCTCGATCACTCCAACCGGAACTTCAATGGTGGTGTTTACCTCCATATCAGGCTGTTTGCACGACGCAAGCATGATGGAAAGTGCTACTCCGGCGATTAATATGGTATGAATACTTTTCATGGTGTATTGGTTATCTGTTTTATTCGGATTCTTGAATCGTTAACTCCTCCGGGATAATGGAGGAGTGTGTCTCAAAGTCATACAGGGTTTGTATTTTTAGATTGAGAAGCTCAATTTTATAATCAATGATGGCGTTGGTTAAAGCCATTTTGGTATCTGACAGCTGACTCTGGTACAATCCCAGGTCCAGGCTGGTCAGATCACCATTCCTGTACCGTTCAAGGTTTATATCGTAAGTCAGCTCTGCGTTTTCAACGGTTTTTCTTTGTATTTCGATCTGGTTTTCTAAATTTTTCAAGCTTCGAACTACTGCACGGATGTTCACCTCTATATCGGTTTCTTCAATCTTATAATCCAGCTGTGAGCTCTGCAGGCTGGCTTCTGCAGCTTTGATTTCTGATTTACGCTCTCCCCAGTCAAATATTGGGATGTTCAGGGTCAGGCCAATACTGGGTGTGTTGGTGGGGGTCTCAAAGAGCTGGGAGAATAGTTCATCGTTGCTCTGTACACCAAAGGAGGCGGTAATGGATCCGGCAAATTCATTGGTCGCTGTTGCCTGCACCAGGTTGAAATTTGCATTTTCTATATCAATTTCACGCTCCCTGAGCTCCATCCGGTTATCAAGTGCATGGGTGATGGCCATCTCCTGATTCACAGCTACTGTATCGGCCTGGATCTCAGCTGCTATCATAAGGGTGGTCTCAATTGGAAGACCGATGAGCACCTTGAACTGGTCCTTGCTGTTCTCCAGGGAAAGCTCAGAATTAAAGACATCTGAACGGCTGGTTGCCAGGTTGACTTCGGCCTGGTAGAGCTCTTCCAGTGCCAGTAACCCCCCTTCCACCTTGTTGCGGATAATTTCATGGCTCTCCAGGTTGTTCTTCTGGCTCTCTTCAGCAATGACCAGCCGCATCTGGTTGGAATAGACCGCGTAAAATTCTCGTGCCACTTCCCGCTCCAGTGAGAGTTTCATCAAAAGGTACCTGAGCAGCGATGCCTCATAATCCAGTTGCACCCTCTCCAATTCCATCCGGGTGCGGTTGTAAGTAAAAATGGGCTGGGTAAATTGCAGGTAAAGCCGGTTGTTGTAGGTTTTGTTGACCGGATCGATGGCCAGTGCAGATTCTGTAAAACTGTAGTCATAGGAGAACCGGTTTACCAGGGTGAGTTCACCATCGGTGGGCAGGATCCGCTGGTTAATGGCAAATGTCCCACCCGACGAGGCCGATTCATTCAGGTACCATTCACTGGTCTGCTGGTCAAAACGATTGGTTTTCTCATATTCAAAAGGATTCAGGATAATGGAGAACTGTGATTTCAGCCGTGCCCTTTGGGCATTTAGCCTCTCCTGGCTCTGCACCAGTGCCAGCTCAGTTTGTTGCATATCCGGACTGTTCTCCACGGCAATGTCCATGGAGCGATCCATGGTGAGGAGTTCCTGAGCAAACAGTCCCAACGACGAAACTGTCAGGAGCAGGATAATTATTCCCCTGACTGTTCTGTTTTTTGTTCTATATCTGTTCATAATATCCATATTTTCCTTGCTTATTACATCTAATCAAACACTTATCCAGGTCTGCGTACCCATTTTACCGCATCGGCGATCACCCGTTTTCCTCCCGTAAGATTTGACAGTTCGATAACCACTGTATCTGCCGGGAAATGAAAAGACCCCAGCCGGTTCCATCCATCTTCCGGATTGTCCAGCATGTACACCACCTCTTCGGTTCCCTCGTTGGATGAGATGGTATAGTGGTAGTCTGTTCCTTTATCTGCGAATTCGGGCCCCATCCTTCTGCCGCCCATTCCTTGTCCTGAACCGCCGCCCCCTCCACCGCTACTTTGCCGTCCTCCCGATGGCCGACGATACATGGCTGAGACAGGAATATATACATACACATCATAAAAACCTACCTCGGGCAACAATGTGGTCCAAATGGCAAGGTTTGCTCCATCTCCGCTGCGGGTGGCCAGTGCCGAGCGCACTGTTTCGCCATAGTAGGCAGAATGTGCCACCGGGGTCCATTTTGAGGGTGTCCAGTACTGATTGAGACTTCCATAGGAGATCCCCTCCTCCTGTTTCTTCCGGGAATCGATATACTGTTTCAACTTGCTCTCCCTGGAGACCGACACAGATGAAAACCCTTCATCTTCATTGTCTACCACATATTCGTCTTCGAATGTAAAACTGACCGGATGATCGCTGAGTCGTTCGTACTCCTCCAGATTGGCCTTATCTACACTGGTAGCGGATCTCAGGAAGTTGTTGTAACTGGATGGGATATTTCCCGATATAAGGGTATTTACCGTCATCATCATGGGCCGTTCATAGAGTACCACCTGCACCTCTTTGGTGATTCCTGCGTCCACCTCGAATAATCTCTGTTCGGTACTCATGCCACTACTACCGCCAAATCCACCTTGTCCCATAATTCGAAAAGTGGCGTCTACCATGCCCTTTGCATTACCAACATTGGTGATTCTGAAACGTACGATGTAGACGTCCCCAATCTCATCCCTGGTCTGGATGTATTCAGGTACGGAGATAAGGAAAGTGGCCATCGCTCCTCCCGAGTTAATGATCTCCAGGTAAGGCTCAATATCCACATCGAACTCTTTGCGAAAATCAGACGCAAACTGATCAAACGATATTTTGGAGAAGGCATGATCTTCCAGGTAATAGTATAGGAAGTAATCAAAGTCTCCCATTCCCACCCGGTTCTTCAATGCCGAAATGATAAAACTACCGGTCTGGTTGATCAGAGAGGAGGTAAGTTCTGTATTCCACCTGGCAAAAATATCGATCATGCTCCGCTCCTGCAGTGCCAGGTTGGCCCTTTCATTGTCGGTGATCCCTCCTGTAAAACCTTGTCTTGGTGAGACTTCATACCCCTCTTTCAGATAAAGTTCCATCATGGAGTTAAAGACCGGGTACTGCTTTGAACTGATTCCCGTCACATAGCTGTAATAAAGCGGAAAGACGCAATAGGGATTCTTTGTATAGTTGGAACCTCCCTGGAAAGTAATCAGCTCCTCACCACCCTCTCCGCCACCCCCGAATCCCCTGGATCTGGTGGTTGTACCCGATCGGAAAAAGGTATTCTGCAGAAAACGTTTAAACTGGTCAGTCTCTATCTCCCTGGGACTTCGCTGATTTTCACGGTCCCGGTCACGACGTTCCTCAGCCTTTTTGAAGCGTGCAAAATCCAGGGTATTGATCCCTGCTCCTTTTTCTGGCAACAAAATCATTTCTGGCAAAATATTTTCAACAGTCTGAATATAGGGACGTTCATATGCATGAAACTGTATGGGCACTTCCACCAGGTTGATCCGTTCAAAGGGATAATAGAGGTCCAGCTCATCCATCTCATAGTCATCCTTGGCCTCCTTGATCAGGATATCCAGCGTGTCGGCAATATTTGTGAAATATTTTGAGAAGAAATCGTGCCCTGGTTTTAAGAATAGATTGTATTCCACCCCCTCGATTTCCCTGCTTCTCTTCTCCAGTGGTCCAATCACCAATGCCAGGGAATTCAGATCATTTTCAGGGATAAATTCTACCTGATCCTCAAATTGAGTCATTTTTCCCGGGGCAATGGCTGTTAATCCTTCAGCCGGATTAACGGTCATGCTAAACCGAACAAAATCCATCTCCTGAGGTTGGAATGTTATCAAGTTGAAGCCCACACCAGCCATAGGATACCAGAGCAGTTCCGGTGTTAAAAGCATGTAGTTCTCGTGGACGATCCCTGACTTCTTATCCACGGTAGCTACCTGAATGCGCTTTAGTGCTTCGACCTGTTCCCGGGGAATATCCAGATAGGCAACTGACTCATTGGGTTTTCCCCGGTAATGGAACGAAAACCGGCTCCCTCTGCCAGAAGCTATTTTCCTGGTGGGTAAGATCCGGATAATTTGTTCCGTCCTGATATAATCAACCTGACCGTCCCTGTCGGTAATGCTGTCAATGACAAACCCCGGGTTTAATGAGAATATAAG
>JAUVKN010000117.1 GCA_030596245.1 Bacteroidia bacterium
GTCACCAAATGATTGTCCTTGCATAAAACCATTACCAAAACCAGTGGTAAAGCCACTTGAAAATCCTGCTCCACCACCAATAGCAGCCCCGGTCGCAAAACTTGTCGTTGCTGTCATTGCTGCAGAAGAACCAATAAAACCTGCACCAAAAGAACCGCCTGCTGCCATAGCAGAACTTATTCCGGCGCCAACCCCTGCTCCAAGGGCTCCAGCAGCTGCTCCAATTCCAAAATACCCAAGACCTTCCCAGGTAAAATCAGCACCATTTGCAAGCCAATTTGTTACACCCCCAATAGCTGCTCCAATAACTAAATGCCAGAACTCCCCATCAGGATCAGTATAGATAAGGGGGTTATTGAGGGCATACGCATATCTGTTGTAGCTATTCGGATACCCAGGAAGCTGAACATATGGATCTGGACTGAGGAACCTGCCGACTATCGGATCATAGACCCTCCCGTTCATATTGATCAGGTTGAACTCTTCCAGGTGTTCATGTCCTGTAAACCCTCTGCCTGCAAATAGATCTCCTGAGAAACTATCTTTCCAGTCATCCGGGTCCCTTGGCATACCCCATGCATTGAAGCTGTAGTTTTCAACGGAACTGGTTGATGCATTCACAATGGTTGTCAAAGAACCCAGGTGGTCAGAGAGGACATAGTACATGGTATCATTCCCTGACCCTTCCATAACAAAGATAGCAGTTAAACCATTTCCTCCATTGATGTAGTGGTATTTTTTGAGTCCTGATGAAGTTGAGTCTTCTTCATAATCCACGTCAAAGTACTTCACCCTCTCTACGGTGCTGTTCCTCGTCTGGACGGTCTTTACCCGCTGGTTATTGAGCCCGTAAGTAAAATCAAGTGTGAGCGGTGTTCCACCTGACAGGGTATCTGAAATGGAGGATACCTTATTAAAACAAGTGTATGTTATTCTTTGTGGAACTGGATAATACGATGTATCCGGGTTGTTGATGGTGGTCAATGCATGTGGCCCTGCATTCTCTCCATAATCAATATCAGAACTGATCCCTGTTTTGGAAGTAATGTTCCCGCAATCGTCATAACCGGTTGATAGATCAGCAGCAGAGATATGGGTATTATCATCGTAATACTCGATACTTGTGAGCCGGTTCAGACTATCATATTCAAATATTTCTTCCTGAAGGGTAAGCAGATCTTCCCGGGAAGACAAGTTTCCAAAATTATCAAACCCATACTGCATATCCCAGATGGTATCCGTTGCAACCCGACTAAGTTCACCATAATTGTTATAGGTAACTGAAGTTGAGTTACCTCCCTGGGAGTAGGATGTAATCTGACCAAAGGCATTGACATCAGAACAGTTCCAGAGGGTTAGGCCATTCCCCGTGACCTTATCCAGATCTCCATTGGAAGTATATGTATACTGTATCTCAAAGTCAGAAGGGTAGGTTCTGGTCATTGGTCGTCCAAGCCAATCATAAGTATATGTATTTGTAAATGTTTTACCTGTGGATGACTTTGTTTGGGTCAATAGCCTGCCATAATCCGAGTCATAGGTATATACCTCCTGCAATGAATGATCGCTGTTGTACATTGAGTCGACCATCCCGAATGCAGCCTCAGTTGTATCAGAGATGTAAGAATGGTAGATATCCCCACGAGAGTCCGTTGCTTTTATCACCCGGCCAATACAATCATAGAGGTATGTTGTGGTATCGTCTTTGGCATTTATCTGCCGGAGGAGTTGTCCGAATGCATCATAAAGAGAGGTTATGGTTCCGGCATCTGGATCGGTGATGGATGTTCGGTTACCCTGAGCATCATACGTAAACTTAGTACTTTGGGTTGAATGAATACTGATGTAAGTTGAATCAAGTTTACCATCGGGGAAGTATGCGTTGCAAACTATGTTTCCGAGGTTATCCTCACTTTCGATGGTTTCTCCCAGTGCATTGACCTCTTTCCTTGTTTCAATGGATTCAGTTCCTTTGGTAACGGTGATGGTCGTTTCTAGTCCATCATACGTATAGGTAGTAACTGTCGTATCAGGTGTGGTTTCTGTATAGATTCTACCATATGTGTCATAGGTTATTGTGGTCCAGAGCGGAGAATCGGTGTAGGGTAGGGATTTCTTTAAGATCCTTCCTTTGGAGTCATACTCGGTGTCAATATAGATGGAGTCATCGTCAAAACCCATGGTAACTGTTCTCAGCTCTCTGCCAAGATCATCATAGAAAGTAAGTACTGGTGGCGTGCCAGAGGCAGCAGCCCAACTATAAAACAATGTACCCGTAGGCGCATTATCGGTCTGATCTTCCTTCCAAAGAAGAAGTGAAACCTCCTCACTCAGATCTTGATGTACTGTTTTCTTCTTCCGGTTAAATGGTCCGTATTCGAGGGTAGTCTCCTTTCTGTTGGGAGCTGTTTGAGATTCCAGAATCCCGGTTGAGAGGTCATACTCATATCTCTCATCATG
Source organism: Bacteroidia bacterium (assembly GCA_030596245.1). Taxonomy (GTDB): domain Bacteria; phylum Bacteroidota; class Bacteroidia; order Bacteroidales. The sequence goes on from JAUVKN010000117.1 coordinate 2,461, forward strand.
ATCAAGTGGGCCGGACTTGGATTCAAGGAATCGCCCATCAACTGAATAAGTCAAGCTGGTTTCAACAGAATCCACCGCAAGATTTTGCCCTCTTTTCCCAACTGTTACAATTTTCTTGGGATTTCCAAATGAATCATATGATTGGAACTTTTTGGTAAGCTCCCGGTCGGTTCCATAGAACTCTTTTTTCTGAGTGAGGTTTCCGTTGGTTGATTCGTAGTAAAAAACAGTACTGTCTGTAGATGAGCTGTCACGTTCATAAGTTGTGGTAACGTATTCTGGCAGTGAAGCGACGTGCCAACCCGCACTGGTATAGGAGTATTTATTTGTAATAGTGGCGCCAGAATCAATGTCCGTTTCTTTTTCTGTAACCAATCCATCGCTGTTATAGGTGTATCTGGTCGTTGTGGTAGTGTTTGCCAAATAATCCTGGAATACCGTTGAATCTGATTCAACGGTGAAAGTCAAACCTTCAATACTATCTAAAGAGATGTAATAGTTTGACTGTTTGATGTTGGTCGTTCCTATTTTCTGCAGTGTTGCATCTGGATAAGTGTAGAAGTATGTAGTATCATAATCAGAGGTTGAAATCTGTGTGGCATTGAGTAGATTATTTTCAATGGTGGTTTCCATAAAGCCAAGGAATCCTTTACCCTGTAAATGAATTTTGGCACCTTCATAATCATATTCTACATAGGATGAATCAGCAACTCCGTTGTCTAAAGAAATGCTACTCACCACATACCAGGGGGCAGTGAAATCCATCACGGGATAGGAAGCATCGCTCTCTTTGGTATATACATTGCTGTTTGTTAAGGGCTCATACGAAAACCTGCTTTCAACTCCCAATCCATTAGTGGCTGAACTAACCAATCTTCCAGGTTTGCCGGCTGTCACAAAGCAAAGATGTTTGTTGTCATTTGGGAAAACCATCTCAATAATACCATCTCCATTAAAATCTCCTAAATGAACATTATCACTCAGAAGAGCATTCTTTGTAACGGTAGAATAGTCATAAGAGAAAGCTTCGGTTCCGCTATTATAGGATGGTTCAAAATCGTAGTAGATTTTCTTCAGTGTGTCGTCATTGAATACGAGCAGATCATTTTTCTGATCGGCATTGATATCCACAGCCACAGCTCTGGTTAAAATGGAATAATAGGCTGATGGAGCTGCCGGGAAGCTGCCAAGGTCAATTTCAGGCCCTCTTCCGGTTATGTGCTTGATATATAGATCATGTCCTAAGCTATACTGAACTGATCCATAATTAATGAAGTTCTCTCTGCAGGTATTGTTATCGATGCCACTGCAATTGGTATTGCAATAAGTGTCATAAGCGGATTCTATGTTTTCATCCGAATTTAGGAAACTATTCCAATCAGTTTGGTCGGTATAATCACAGTTTGAACAGTTTGTATACCATAGCTGTCCAGCCGCAACACTCTCAAACTGTTCATCAGATAATTCTACCCAGCCATTGATTCCGTCACCGTTTAAGTCAATCATTCCAAGAAACTGGCCGGAGAGGGCTGAATAAGTACTAAAGCTGTTTGTGCTGGCATTATAGGTTTTCAAGCTAGTGCCGGTGCAATAGTCAGCTTTCCCATCTCCGTTGAATTCACCCCATATAAGGGTATTGTCGGGAATATCGATATAGGCCAACATAGTATCCAGATCGGGATGATAGTAGAATACACTATCTTTCTCAGGAATGGAGTTTTGGCCAAAGCCCTCCAAGTCCGGGAACTGATACAACTGTTTTTCATAGGCATAACTATCCCCAAGTACGAAACTTTGCATAGAGTAGCCATTAGGGCCGGATTCATCTAGATTGACAATCCTTCCTATGCCAGTAGTTAAATCTGCATACTGAGGATTTTCAATAAATGAATTATAGTCACACACATCGTCATATAATCCGTTACTAAACACATCTGTATAAGTGAAATTTGTATTTAGACCATCTGGAAGATATTGAACCAGATCATCCCATTCAATGGTTTTGACATAAAGCTCCTCAATCCCATCCCCATCAAAATCACCAGAGAATACATAGGAGATATCTTTAAGATCAAAAGTGATGCTTGATGTTCCAGAACAAGTGGAGGAGTTATAGAGGCTGACAATATTGCTCCAAAACGTGCTTGCATAAGATCTGGGTAAATCGCCATATTCAGTATAGGTGGAAGAAAGACCACTAGTAGATCCTTCATAGAGATAGTACTTATAGTCATCATTACTATCATCTATTTCAACTACCACGATTTCGAATATCCCATCCCCGGTGAAGTCCCCTGAGAACTGTTGATAATCGTCACCACTGAGGATCGATTGAGATGTAGCCGATGCATTAATATTAAAGGTTGGGGAGTCCCAATCAACATGGGTAGCATTGTACCTGTAGTTATCTTTGTCATACTGGATAATTTCCTCTAAGAGAGATTCACCTTGAGATCTTTCAAAGTGGAACCCGTAGCTTCCAAAGTAATCACTGTTTGATTCCATGGAGATGCTATCGAGCACTTTGTCATTTAGAATCAGATCATTGTGGATATAACCATAACTGATATCGTTTCTTGTTGAGTAATGAAATGAGATTTTGTTTACCGGTGAAGCTGTTGATCCGCCATATTCGATTTCAGAAAGCAGGATCTGACTAATAGTATCATTGGTGTCATAACTGTAGGTAATGGTATTACCATTGCGGTCATATACTTTTGTCAGCATCCATTTCCATTGTGTAGACGCATCCAGAGCCATTCTTGAGTCTGAGGAGTTACCGTATTCAAGGGTACGGCCATCGGGTGTTTTTATTTTAAACCACATTGAATTCCCACTTCCAAATCTTCTGATAATTGTATTCGAAGCTACCTCGGTTCTGAAATTCTTGGCTATTAGACCAGAGTCTCCTTCTGTGAGTAATCTTTGTCCATCCCAAACTACCCGACATTCGCTGTCTGTGGAGGAGATAGCTGAAACCTCATTATCATAATACCTCACTTTGCCGGTGGCGGTGATCGAAGAGAGTCCCCCCAGGCTCCATCCCCGGCCTATGATTCCATTTCCGGCCTGACTGCTGTAACCAACGGATAATTGTGGCACCATCCCCTTGTTTCCCACGGGTACTTCAATGGGAATACTATAGTTTGCTGCCCCTGTGGGGCTTACCCCCGGTTGTCCATTGATGGTTCCAACAACATAGCTGCCATTAAGATTTCCAGCAGAGTCAATTGTAGTTCCGGGGGGAAGGATTTGTTGTGGTTCTTCAATGTTCCATGGATCTGCGGTTGCCGTAAACGCTCCGTTACCATTGGAAGAGAAAGTGAACCCTGCATCAAGGGTTATGGTATTTTGAGCGTAGACTTCAACATTGTCATAGGATGAGAACACCGTGTCGAGGGTAACAGATTGGCTGAAGATAAGGGTGTCGTCTGCGAGGGCTTGATAGGATATACAAAACAGGAGAAAAGCTGGGATGATATATTTCATGGGACGGGGGTTATTGTTCGGGGATGAATATTTTAGGTCAGTTTTTAATAATGATCCACTCTTTGTGCCGGTTACCATAAATCAGCTTCAATATGTAGGTGCCGTTTGTCAAAGAGGAGACATTGATCTGATTGATCTCCTGATAGGCTTGGGTCCGGATTACCTGTTTACCAAGGTTGTCAAAGACGATGATCATCTTGTAATCCTCTTCCATGGCCTCCTTGTTCAGGGTAACAAAAAGGCTGTTGGAAGCAGGGTTGGGATATACGTTCAGCCCTTTCTCCAAATCCATCTCTTTCTCTTCTTCAGGAACTACCTGGGCGCCTTTCTTGGCACCTTCGTAGTAGACAATTTCTCTGTTTGTCCGGTTACCTGCATCATCGTATTGGAAAGTGATTTCGGTAATTGAATCTGATTGGGCTGTCAGTGAGGCACTGGAGATTATCATCCCCAGGACCATTAAGCAAACTAATCTCATAGGTCCGGGGATTACTGGGTTTTCTCGGGATTCTGGAGTTTTGCGATCTCCTCTATCAAAATTTCAATCTGGGCAGCCTGGGCCTGGACAGTTTCATCCAGTGCCAGGATGGCCTCATCTTGCAGCTTGATGGCTTCATCTTGTTTTATGTTTGTCTCCTCTTGCTCCTTAAGGGCATCCACCAGAATTGGGATGAGTCCAATGTAATTCATGCTCAGGTATCCATCGTTATTCTCTTTGACCAGCTCAGGATAGACCAACTGAACCTCTTGGGCGGATAGACCGATTTGATCTTTTGTGTATTTATCAGATGTATATTCAATCGTACGTGGATCCACCTTCATGGTATCCAGTACCTCTTGTTTAAAATCGTTCAACTCAGCCGGATTCTTTAGTTTATACTTGATAGCAGATAGGGTTTTTAGTTTATCTGTTTGACTGATCTCTTCATCTGACAATAGACGGATGTCCTTCTTCAGGTTTATATCAGAAGGGTTATTGAATGAACCATCAACATAAAGATTACCTGTGATTTTCACATGATCAGTGAAATATCCAGCGTATTTGTCATCGATGCTGACTTCTGCTCCATTCGTACATCCGAAAACTGCAGCACCATTTCTGTCACCATAGAGATATCCAAACACACCATAGTTATACCCAGCGTATCCATTACCAGCAAGCCCCCTGACTCCAAATGATCTGTAATTGGTCTGAGACGAAGAATGTGCCTGAAAGGATCCTCCTATAAGCTTGTATCCACCATTTTGTGCAATATGTCCGAGCACTGAAAATGAATAATCACTTCCATTATCCCCACTGGCACTCTTGTGAAACTGGGCCGTCCGCTGGTTGCTGGTGGTAGTGTTGTTTTCAACATATAAGGTACTTAAAGTACTTCCGACTCCGCCGATTGCTAATTCGCTATCTGGATTCGTAACACCGATACCCACATTGTTATCATCAGCAACGGTGAGTTGAGCATGGCTTTGTAGGAGAATTCCGGCAAGGAACAGGAATGTAATTGAAAGATGTTTCATAATTTACAGTGTATTAGAGTTATTATTGGTTTATGTATATGACATATTAGCTTAACAAGGCTTTGCCTGAAAAACATGATTTATAAATTCAAAAAAACTTTGCTCTAGATTAAACTCTGGCTTCGTAAACAAACATAGGAGGTCTCACTGCAAAATTCTTGCAGTGGCAATTATATTGTTGAAAAATAACCGATTTGAAGTCGTTTTTCATTGATGTATTCATAACTATTGCAGCATCTGTTGTAACTTACCTGTGCACCAAGTTCCTTAAGTTTTGCTATATAATAGTATAAGGAACGTACCGAAACTTCAAGTTTGTCAGCAAATTCCTTTGGACACCCGGTAGCCCTCAATCTTATTAATTGATCCATACGGGACAAAAGAGATATCATCCTCACTGTATCCATGATGACATGCTAGATTATTACAAACATGATACGGCCATCATGTATAGAATAATGGATTTCCATCAGAGCGTTGAATTTTGGCTTCTTATTTACGTGTAATCAGAAAAGCCACAGTTTTGTTACCCGGTTTTGCCCCCCCCTATTATTAACAAGATATTAACAATTTAGCGTATCTGGCTGCCTGTCAATGTGTTATCGGGATGATTTTTAATCGAAATAATAATATTGATGATGTGGCACAAGGGAATGCCAATAGTGTAACGACTTCGCCGAAGCTCCGACGAAATAGTCAGGTTACTCCGTTCTGAAGAAAGTAACTACCCATGCTGCGTTAGAAAATATGTGTAAGGTTTAAAACGGCTTGTAGCCGATTATTTCACGGACTTCGCGCACGGTCTTGGATGCGCTTTCGCGGGCTTTTTCAGCGCCCATTTTCACCACTTTCCTGAGGTAATCATTGTCACTGTAGATCTCATTGATGCGCTCCCTGACAGGAGTGGTAAAAGTAATCATATCTTCTGCCAGCTGCTTTTTCAAATCTCCGTAACGAATGGTGCAATCGTTATAACCGGATCTGAAATGTTCAACGGTGTCGGGGGTGGATAACAATTCCAGCAGGTAAAAGAGGTTGGCCACTGGTTCAGCCATTGGGGAATTGGGTTCCTGGGGTCCTTCATCGGTCACAGCCCGCATCACCTTTTTTCTGATCACATCCGGTTCATCTGAAAGATAGATCCCGTTGCCTTCACTTTTACCCATCTTTCCTGTACCATCCAGGCCGGGAACTTTTACCAACTCCTCACCAAAATTGTAAGGTTCGGGCAATTTGAAGTACTCTACCCCATACATATGGTTAAAGCGTCGGGCAAATTTGCGTGCCATCTCAAGATTTTGCTCCTGGTCCTTTCCAACAGGAACTTTATCTGCGTTGTGTATAATAATATCCGCACACATTAAAACAGGATAGGTTAGCAATCCCGCATTGATGTTTTCCGGTTGCTTTCGGATCTTCTCCTTGAAGGTAGTGGTCCTCTCCAACTCCCCCACATAGGCGTTCATGTTGAGCAGGAGGTAGAGCTCTGGAATTTCAGGAACATCGCTCTGTATATACAGTGTGGCAACTTCCGGATCCAGTCCGGCTGCCAGGTATTCCGACAGCACAGTCCTGATGTTGTTATGTAAATTCTCCGGAGTCGGATGAGTGGTCAGCGAGTGATAGTCAGCTACAAAAAAGAAACACCTGTTCTCGTGCTGCATCCTCACAAAATTCTTAACTGCTCCAAAATAATTGCCCAGGTGCAATTTCCCTGTTGATCTGATCCCGCTTAATACTGTTTCCATAGGTTTCGCTACGCTCTTTAAGGTAACTGCAAAACTATAAAATGTTATTGAAAAAACGTACTTTTGCCACGATGACAACTACCCGCCAGCATAAAGTATCCAGGCTATTGCAAAAAGAGCTTGGCGATTATTTCCAAAAGAATGGATCAAAGTTCACCGGTGGAAAGATGATAACTGTTACTGTAGTTAGGATCAGCCCTGATCTTGGTGTAACCAAAGTTTACCTGAGCATTTTCCCGGGTGAGGGGCTGGAAGAGGCCTTACAAGCCATTACGGACAGAGCGGGCCTGATCCGGCGTGAAATGGGCAAGAGGCTGAGGAATCAGTTAAGGCACATTCCTGAATTTGTGTTTTACCTGGACGATTCGCTCGATTATATTGACCGGATCGACAACCTCTTAAATGATTAAACATGCAATACGATCCCATCAAGCGTAGCCTTGGCAATATCTTCAACAGTACTCCTTTTCTCAGAATTACATTTTACAGACTGCTGGATCTGCTGATGCTTCGTTCATGGCACATACGCAGGGAATTAAGGATACTTAAAAGAAAGGGATTTAATCCCAAACATATTGCCGATGCTGGGTCGGGATTCGGTCAGTATGTATTTTACCTTTCAAAAAAGTTCCCCGATACCCGCATCACCGGACTGGATATCAAACAGGAGCAGGTGGATGACTGTAATTCTTTTTTTTCTTCTATCGGACAACATGATAAGGTCTCCTTCGAATATGCCGACCTGACCACACTTGAAGTCAGTGAAACATATGATCTGATCCTGTCGGTGGACGTCATGGAACATATCGAAGATGACCGAACCGTCTTTAAGAGATTTTACACAGGATTGAAACCAGAAGGCGTACTGCTGATCTCGACCCCTTCAGACCAGGGAGGATCGGATGTGCACCACGAACATGAAGACTCCTTCATAGATGAACATGTGAGGGAAGGGTATGGAGTGGATGAGATTGATGAGAAACTCAGGGAGGCGGGTTTTTCAGACATTCATGTAAGGTATTCATATGGAAAGCCGGGAAGGATCTCCTGGAAGCTTTCTATGAAATATCCCATCCTGCTGGCCAATGCCAGCAAACTCTTTATGTTGATCTTACCCTTATACTACCTGGTTGTCTACCCCATCTGTTTTATATTAAACCTGGCTGATGTCAGGAAGGAACATCCAACTGGGACCGGACTGATCGTAAGGTGTAAAAAGTGAACCTCTCTTTCTATATAGCCAAACGTTATCTTCTGGGTAAAAAATCCCAGAATGCCATTAATATCATTTCTGGTATTTCGGTACTTGGTGTTGCCACCGGGACCATGGCACTGGTCATTGTATTATCGGTATTCAATGGTTTCGATCAGGTGGTAAAATCGCTTTTCAATTCATTTGATCCGGATATTAAGATCTCTGCAGTGGAAGGTAAAACCTTTGTTCCTGGCGAATCCGTTACCGATGCCATCATTGCTCTTCCGGGAGTAACTGCTGTATCGGAGGTGATGGAGGAAAATGTATTGTTATTGTATGGTGATAAGCAACACATTGCTACCATCAAAGGGGTGGATGAT
>JAUVKN010000162.1 GCA_030596245.1 Bacteroidia bacterium
AATGACTGCCGATTGGGGACACCTGCCACATGAGGTGTTAAGTCGTGTCTCCAACGATATTATCAACAAGGTGAGGGGGATCAACAGGGTAGTATACGATATCAGTTCAAAACCTCCGGCTACCATTGAATGGGAATAAATCTAACTTGAATGAAAACAGAGCCAACTTTTTCTCCCGGAGTTGGTTATATAATTGAACAATAACAAAAAGATCATGGGTCGAGTAAAACTTTTTTTTGGGCTGTATCTGGCTATCCTGACAACCCTTGCAATGCAAGCACAATGGAATCCCGAAGCATTGAAGCTGGCGCAGGTAATGGATAAAGTGAGCCGGTATTATGTGGATTCCATCAACGATACTGAGGTTGTGGAAAGGACCATAGTTCAGATGCTGCATGAGCTTGATCCACACTCATCATACCTGAGCAAGGAGGAGCTGGAGCAATTGAATGAGCAGCTTGAAGGCGAGTTTGAAGGAATTGGAGTTAGTTTTAATGTCCTGGAAGATACCATCTATATCATACGGGCTATTTCGGGAGGACCATCTGAAAGAGTCGGGATCCATGCTGGGGACAGGATTGTGAAAGTTGAAGGCGAAACAGTAGCTGGTACCGGAATTACCACCCGCGACGTTCAGCGATTGCTGAAAGGGCCTAAAGGAACAAGAGTAGATGTTTCGATACTGAGAAGGGGTGAGGAGGAGTTATTGGATTTTTCCATAACCAGGGATAAGATCCCGGTGTTCAGTCTGGATGCCTCATACATGATTAACAACAAGATCGGTTATGTGAAACTGGCCAGGTTTTCGCACACAAGCATTGATGAATTTGAAAAAGCTGTGAAATCATTGAAACAACAGGGCATGGAAGATATGATCCTTGACCTGTCGGGTAATGGCGGAGGTTGGCTTCCGGTGGCAGTAGAATTAACAGATCATCTGCTTTCCGGAAACAAGGAGATTGTGCGCACCGAAGGGACCAAAGTGCCTGCCAGGATATATAAGTCGAGGAAATCAGGACTTTTTGAGGATGGGAACCTGGTGATCATGATTGACGGAAACTCAGCCTCGGCCAGTGAAATTGTGAGCGGAGCAGTACAGGATTGGGACAGGGGTGTTATTGTGGGACGGCGTTCCTTTGGAAAGGGACTGGTACAACAACCATTCTACCTGAGTGATGGTTCCATGATACGCCTCACCGTGGCCCGGTACTATACTCCCACCGGGCGGTTAATTCAAAAATCCTATGAAAACGGGTATGAAGAGTATGCCTTTGATCTTATCAACAGGTATAACAATGGCGAATTGACAAGTTCAGACAGCATAGAATTCCCCGAATCGCAGCGTTTCAAAACCCTTGGCCTGAACCGGACAGTGTACGGTGGAGGAGGGATCATGCCCGATTATTTTGTGCCCATGGATACTTCCAGTTATTCCAATTACTACCGACAACTGATCAACATGGGTATTTTCAACCGTTTCGTACTCCAATATGTGGATGATCACCGCAATGAATTTCTGAGAGAATATTCCGACTTCAACTACTTCAATGCAAATTTTGAACCTTCGCTGGAGCAACTGGCCGAGCTTATCGCATTTGCCGGTGAAGAGAAACTGGAGTTCAATGAGAAGGAGTGGAATATCTCAAAAGATCATATCGCACTTCTGTTCAAAGGATATATGGCCAGGGATCTGTTTGGTACGGGTAATTTTTATGAAGTTTTCAATCCAACCAACGAGGTGTTTAACAAAGCGGTGGAGATTCTTGACAATCCCTTGCTTCATCAGCGAAAACTGGCCAAAGTCGAATAATCATGATCTCATGGTTATTTACGCACTATGTTGAAGTACTGGGTGTAGTTTTCAGTCTCTTATATCTCTTTTTCAGCATTCGTCAGAACATACTGTTGTGGCCCATGGGCATCATCAGTGCAGTGCTCTATATGGTGGTATTCTACCAATCCAAATTCTATGCCGACATGGGACTCAATGTATACTATTTTATCATTAGCATCTATGGCTGGATTCTTTGGGGAAAATCTGAAAGCAAAAGAGGAAAAGCGTTGCAGGTGAGCAGGGTCAAATGGAAATTGGCTTTGATTCTGGGACTCATTTCAGTGTTAGCCTTTCTGATGATTGGTATGATCCTGGACAGGTACACCGACTCTCCCATTCCATATTGGGATGCTTTTACCACAGCAGTGAGTTTCATAGCCACCTGGATGCTGGCCAGGAAAATCCTTGAGCACTGGATTCTCTGGATTGTTGTTGATGCAGTCTCCATGGGTTTGTATCTTTACAGGGGATTGTATCCCACATTGATATTGTTCGCTATTTACACTACCATGGCGATCATTGGCTATATTGAATGGAAAAGGAGATATACACAGATAGCCCATTAAGGCGGATCCTGATTACGGGTCCGGAGTCCACTGGCAAATCAGAACTTGCTATTGCCCTTGCACGTAGTTATGGAGGAGATGTAGTTCCCGAATTTGCAAGAGAGCACATTGAAAATCTCGGAAGACATTATGAATATGGCGATGTGGAATATATTGCCTGGCAGCAGGTGAAAGAGTATGAAACATCGGAACAGGTCCGAAACTGGATCTTTTTTGACACCTGGCTAATCATCACCAGGGTATGGTTTGACGTTGTTTTTGGTAGTGTTCCGGTTTGGATGGATGACCGCATCCGGCAGGCCCGGTTTGACATGGTGTTGCTCTGTGCTCCTGATATACCCTGGGTTTTTGATCCAGTCAGAGAGAATGGAGGAGAGAAGCGGGAGATGCTTCTCGATAAATATAAATATGAACTTGATAGATTTGGCCTGGAGTGGGCACTTGTAACCGGAACCGGTGATGAGAGGCTTAACCGGGCAACGAAACTGATCAATTTGAATTTCCATTATGGCACAACCTGAGAAATTTCACGCGAAAACCCTTAAAGGTTTTGAGTCGCTTCTGGCTGATGAATTAAAATCACTGGGAGCTGAGAGAACGGAAATTGTTAACCGGGGGGTTGCCTTCTATGGTGGCCGGGCACTCCTCTACAGGGTAAACCTGGCCTCTCGCTTATCAATCCGGGTATTGCTTCCTCTGTTTCGTTTCGAGGCAACAGATGCAGACACCCTTTACAGGAGGGTGAAAAGATATGATTGGTCACTTCACCTGGACAATAAGATGACCTTTGCCATCGACCCGGTGGTTCATTCACCCTATTTCAATAACAGCCACTATGTATCCCAAAAGGTAAAGGATGCCATTGCAGACCGTTTCAGGGAACAGACCCACCTTCGTCCATCGGTGAACAAAGATCAGCCTGACCTTCTGATCAATGTGCATATTTCAGGAAGATGGGTTACACTCTCACTGGACAGTTCGGGAGGTTCGTTGCACAAACGGGGGTACAGGACAGGTCAATTTGAGGCTCCACTCAATGAGGTACTGGCAGCAGGGATGATTATGACCACCGGCTGGAGCGGAGATACTCCATTTCTCGATCCCATGTGTGGTTCAGGCACACTGGCCATTGAGGCAGCCCTAATAGCAGCAGGTATACCACCGGGGATATTCAGGAAACAATACGGTTTTGAGAATTGGAAGGATTTTGACCAGGAATTGATGGAGCATGTGGTAAAGAATCTCCCGCAGGAGAAGGAGGTGAAGGTTCCTATTATTGCGAGGGATATAGATCCTGAAGCGGTGAAACTTGTCCGACAACAGGTGGAGCAGATGGAGCTCTCACACCTGGTTGAAGTTGAGCAGGCGGATTTTGCGGATACTAAGGGTGCAGAGGGGATTACAATTGTAATGAACCCTCCTTATGGTGAAAGAATGAAACCTGGCGACATTGAATCCCTTTATGGTATCATCGGAACCACGTTGAAGCACAACTATCCAGGCGCTGACGCCTGGATACTCTCTTCGAGCAAACAGGCCATGGGCCGCGTAGGTTTAAAGCCGGCCAGTAAACGTATGTTGTACAACGGCTCACTGGAGTGCTCATACGTAAATTATAAAACTTTTAAGGGCAACTGGAAGGATCATAAATCCGGTGAAAGTCAGGGATGACCTATCGGTCAAAGGATTTTCGCCATTTGTTAAAAAAAATAGAGGTTTTGATAGGTTTTATTACGAGAGGCAGTTATTTTTATCTATATTAGTTACTGAAACATTTTTTTTATATTTGCTGATCAGAACAGTAAATCTAGTCAACAAAAAGAAGCCTAAATGAGCTTTGATGTCTATGAGTATTACTCCAAGCTGAATGGTGGAGATGTATTGATGTCCTTCAAAGGGAATATCTCGAGTGAACTCATCAGTAATGTGCTAGAGGTTGTTGAATCCAAGATGGATGAATACAACGAAAGTTCCAAGATACGTAAGAAAGTTTATAATGTTTTAGTTGAGAGCCTCCAGAATCTTTACCATCATATTGAAGAGTTACCTGATGAGATGAATAAGGAATACGGATCCAAATTCGGTATTCTTGTGATAAGGCAGGAGGAGAACATGTATAAAATATCTACCGGAAACTTCATTTCACAGGATAAGGTGGATGTGCTCAGAAATAAGATCGATAAGATCAATTCAATGGGCAAAGAGGAGTTGAAGGATATGTATAAATTTATCCTGAATCATCAAAGATTATCCGAGAAAGGCGGCGGCGGTTTAGGACTCGTGGATATAGCAAGGAAAACAGGTAATCAGCTGGAATACACATTTGAAAAGTTTGACGATATCTATTACTTTTTTAATCTTGATGTATATATCGATTTTTCACAGTGATCATAACAGATAAATAATGTAATATGGAAGCACTTTCGATTGAAGGAACGGCAAAAACACCGAGTGTCAAGTTTGACGGACAGGAAGGGGTCATTGAAATCAAAGGAAGGTCAATACCCGAGAACTCAATCGAGTTTTATAAGCCACTGGTAGAGTGGTTGGAGGAGTATAGCGGCACCCCCCTGGATCTTACCCAGGTGAATGTGCAATTGGAGTATTTTAATACGAGCTCTTCTAAGTGTATTCTGGATGTTTTCAAGAAACTTGAAGCCATTCACAAGGGTAAAAGTGAAGTGATCATTAACTGGTATTACGAGGAGGACGATGAGGATATGCTGGAAGCTGGTGAGGATTATGAATCCATCATCAGGGTGCCATTTAAGATGATCGAAATCGTAGAATAACAGGGCCCCCGTTAATTAACTAACTGCATGAACCGGGCTGTCACCTTTTGACTGGCAGCCCGTTTTTCGATTCCCCGAATCTAAAAGGTAAAAATCGAAAGGATATATAAATGAGGGGCCTACAAATAATTGCGCAGCAATGATTTTCAGCCTCGGTTTAAATATCCTGAGATTTTTATGCTTGATCCTTTCTTAAGGATTGTTTGCAAAGACAACCAAGCTTGCGAGCTCAGCGTAGCTAAATAACCACGCTGCGGTAAAAAATATGCGTAAAGGAATGTATCTAGAACGACTTTTTGGGTGAAAGACGCTCCAACAGATCCAGGAACTTCTTGAGTATCCTGTAGTACAATAGTATGTATAACATGAAGGTCATAAACCAGATCACTGCAACGTTGACCCAGATAGTCGGTACAAACTGACCCATAACCATTTTTCTGGGAGCGTAAAAGTGTGCCTTAATGAACTTGTGGGTAGGATCATAGTAGATAGGATCCCGTTTTTGGATCATGTCCCCATCGATGTACTCGGTATAGTAATCAAAGGTTTTATTGTTGGTCACAAACTCCTCCAGGCTTTTGTTTGCATATCGCCGTTCCAGCTCTTTAAGCTCTTCAAGATCAAACGACTGAGTTATTCTGTCAATCTCGGTAACGGCTATTTTGAAGGTAACGGAGTAAAAGGATTTTAATGTATCAAGGTACTCACCCGTGTAATCGAGGATCTCTTTGTTGATTGTTTCAGGATACAGGTTGTCCACATATTTCATGGAAAAGGTAGGTGCTACATCATAATAATCATGAAGGATCATCCTCTCTTTGAATTCATCCCTGATCTCAATCCGAAGGGCATTCAGGTTATATTTTACCTGATCTGCTTCTTCCGCGTTGTTCTGGTTCCGCTCTACAAAAGTCAGTTTGTTGATCATTTCCTTGATATGGAAATTGGCTTTTAGGCTTGCATTGCTCTTCAGCTTATTCCATTGGTAAAAGTTCTGTTGATATTTGTTGTTCATGAACTGATAGGTGGTCAGGCCTTCATAGGCCCAGCGGGCGGTGATGATCTCTCCGTAAAATGGGATCCTCTTGGGAGATGAGATCTGTGGATTCAGGTTCTCGTATTTTACAGTGATACCGCTCAGAATGATCTGGGGAATGACCAGGAAAGGAATGAGAATGTATATGGTGACCACCGTTTTAAAACTGTCTGATATGAGCAAACCCATCACATTGGCCATAGCCCAGGCTGAGAAGAGTACAAGCCAGTATTCAAAGTACATACCCCTGATCTCCATAATGGTGTTTCCGATGATTACAAAGGTAACGGCTTGAATGGCAGACAACATGAACTGCACTGCAACCTTCGACAGCAGGTAACCCGACCGGCTTAGGTTCAGAAAAGCTTCACGTTTCAGGATCTTTCTGTCCTTAATGATCTCTTCGGCACTGACTGTAAGTCCCATGAAAATGGCCACAATCACCGACATGAAAATGTAGACAGGCAGGTTGCTGTTCTCTAACAATGTATACCGGAAAGTGTTGGAAATATCTGAATCGAAATAACGAACAATGAAGGCCAGCAGGAATGCCAGTAAAGGAGCTTCCATAAAATTAATCACAAGGTACTGGGTGTCGCTCAGTTTCTTCAGGATATCACGCTTGATGAATACCCCAAACTGCTTCAGCTTACCGGGAACCTTGAATGAGATCTCCGGCAGCTCCTCTTTCGCAGCTGTCGCTTTTTTGGCTTCCCGGTATTGTTCCCTGAAATGCTCACTCCACTCCTTGGGGGAGATGCGTCTGGTGTGGGTTAATTTGCCATATTCATCCAATACACTGGTTTCCACGATATTGAATACCTGTTCGGGATTTACATTACCGCAGGTGGGACATTCACTTTCGTTCCAGTCAGCAGCCTGTACTTTGGATTTGAAGTACATGATCGAATCGATGGGATTCCCATTATATATAAGGAATCCTCCGGTATCGAGGATCAGTAGTCTGTCGAACATTTTAAAAATGTCAGACGAAGGCTGGTGTATTACCACAAACACCAACTTCCCCTTGGATGTAAGTTCCTTCAACAGGTCAAGGATATTCTCACTATCCCGGCTTGAGAGGCCTGAGGTAGGTTCATCAAGGAACAAAACGGCTGGCTCCCGGATCAGTTCAAGTGCAATGTTGAGCCTTTTCCGCTGACCCCCGCTGATTTTTTTATTGAGAGGCGATCCTACCTGAATATCTTTGATCTCAAACAGCCCCAGGTTCATCAGAACGCGGTGGACCGTTTCAACCAGTTGATCTTCTGTATAATTGTCAAAACAGAGTTTGGCATTGTAGTAGAGATTCTGGTAGACCGACAACTCTTCAATCAGAAGGTCATCCTGAGAAACAAATCCGATAATCCCTTCAATGCTGGGATCGCCGCTGTGAATATCAATGCCATTGATAAAGACCTTACCATCGGTTGGTGTGGAGGCCCCGTTGAGGACGTTCAGAAGGGTCGATTTCCCAGCACCACTGGCACCCATGATCCCCACCAGCCTTCCCGATTGTTCTGTAAAGCCCACATCGTGAAGTCCGATGGCTCCGTTTTTGAACCTGTATGTAAGATGATTGGCTTCAAAAATAATCTTTGACTTTACCTTGTCACCTACGAATAGGGAAACCACATCGCTATAGTATACCGGTGCAATCTGCTGGTTACGTAAAGAAGATCCCGTGTTGAGGGGATAGATTTTAATGGGCTCCAGTAGCTGTCCGTTCATGTATAGTTCGGCCTGCCCCACATACTTTACGAAATAGAGGTTTGTTGAATGAATGTGGATGAACCTGATTTGCCCAAAAAGATTTTCCCTGTAGATGTGCTTGATATTTTTACCTGGCGCTTTCTCTTTATTTCTGTCCATCACCAGGTATTCAGGTTTGTCTTCCAGGTCACCATCGGACAGTACAAAACTCTTTGTTAAATCGAAATCATCATCGGTTATATTGAAAGTATCGGCCACAGTGGTGATGAATTCCATTTCCTGTCCGGAACCCTCGTGTGTTTCCGACTTGACGAATTCAAGCAACTGGAACAGTACAATGACTTTTTGAGGTTGGGCTAATTCTTCATTGATGGCTGTGCAGATCTTCAGGACCCTTACAGAACGTTTGGAAAGCAACCTCTCTTTTTTGGTTACTTTTGCATCCTCCTCCATTACATGACGATAGTATTCGTCAAATACATCCAGGTAGAAATCCACCAATTCCTGGTTCAACTGCCGGTTAAGGAACGATTCCACCACCAATCGCCTTTCTGAAGCATCACTTTCAGGGCGCGAAATGATGGCAAATAATTGCATCAACGCTTTCAGGATCTCTTCACTCATGGTAGTATATCATTTACCAACAATAGCCGAAGATAACAATTATATGGATAGGTTTCTATCTTCGCTATTCACACTGTGAGAGTGATGCAACGCCTAAAACCAGAGATAGATGGCAAGAAATACAAATGGAATCAGGATGCCGATTGCTGTGATGATCCCACCCCGTCCGGTGATGCTCTTTTTTCCCCTGACCAGGAACAATCCTGATATGGCTAAAAGAATTAATCCGAAGGCAAACAGGTCAGAGAACCAGGTCCATAGTCTCTTTGGCTTGTTGTAGTGAAGGTAATTCATCTCGTTAAACACCGCCCGGTTACGTACCTTGGTCACTGTGAGGCTTCCGTCTGGAAGGTATACATTAATATGCCCCCCCTTCAAATAGATCATCAGGTATTCATCATTGGGGAAATAAAACTGCTTGTAATTGCTCCGTTCCCCTGTAATCTCAAGAATCTTTTCAACAACCTCTCTGGTTACAGTCGATTTGGTTAAAGGCGATTGGTAATCTAATGACTCTGAGCGAGATACAATACCTGGATTCCAGTGTCTGGCCACACCGTGATTGAGAGCGATCCCGGAGATACCATATATAATGGACATTCCAAAAAACAAATAACCCAGTTCCCGGTGAATCCACCGGTTCCACTTTCGCCAGTTCATAAAGC
>JAUVKN010000284.1 GCA_030596245.1 Bacteroidia bacterium
TTTCTGGTGATCCCCCTGCATGAACTTCTTCACGGACTGGCTTACCGGATCCTTGGTGCCAGGAAAATCAGGTTCGGTGCCGACCTGCAGCAATTTATCTTCTATGTAACAGCCGACCGTTACCCGGTCTCAGGGAATGAATTGTATTTTCTGGCCATGACACCCTTTGTGGTGATCAACACAGCCACAGTGGCCATGGTTGCACTCTGGTTTCCACAGGTAATCCTATTCCCTGCATTCCTGCTACTAAGTCATAACATCATGTGTATCGGTGATTTCGCACTGGTCAACTTTGTGCTTCAAAAACGAAACAGGGTATTTACCTTTGACGAAACGGACCACAGGAAAAGTTACTTCTACGAAGAGGTTGCTGCTAAACCGGAATAATCCTTTACTTATCAGATTTTTCCTGAAGATACTTTGCCTTGGCGGCTTTCTTCTCACTCACAACAAAACTCGAATCGATTTCGAATGCTTTCATATAGCTCTCGTAAGCCTTATCGAACTGTTCGGTGGTCATGTAAAAATCACCCTTGGAGTCGTACGGATTGGCAATGGTGGGTGCCATTTTTATGTAATTATCAAAAGCCTCTTCAGCCATGTCGTATTCCTCCATATCCATATGAGCATATCCCAGCATGTTATATGCAAGGGCATAATCAGGCCGCTCCTCGATGGCACGTTGGATGCTCTTTACAGCACCTTCAAAGTCTTTCAGGTACTGAAACTGAATGACATATAGGATCTTGTGTAATTGGGGATCTGAGGGATAAAGGTCTATGGCCAACTGCAGATGCTCCACTATTTTTTCATGCTGGCCATCCAGCAGGTACTTGAAGGCTGTTTTTATCTGCTTCTCAGCCTCATTGAGTGGGGCATCGGACTTAAGCGCCTTCTCTGCTACTTGCTTTGAACTTTTGCTGGCCATAAAATACATCCAGAAATGGGCCATAAAGAGATCTGGATCTTCTTTAACTGCCAGTTCAAAATTGTGCCAGGCCAGACTCAGCTTGACCTGGTCAAAAGCAATCACTCCTGTCTCGAAAAACTCAAGGGCAAGTTCCGAATCAGTGGTGACAGGCATCAACTCAACCGATTCGTTTTTTATGCATGAAGTACTTAAAAGAGCGGAAATAACTAATACGGGGGTTAAAATCCTTAACCTCATCATTTATAATTTTTCCAATCTTACGTCCGCTTCAAAAATAGCACATTTCCTCTCAATTGTCAAATCCACAATGAGAAGAATATAAACTCAATCACTTTAAATATTCGGAGATAATCTCCTTAACATCATCAGGAGCCACACGGCCATAAGTCTTATCACCAACCGTTACAACAGGTGCAAGTCCGCATGCACCCACACAACGGAGGCAGCTTAGAGAGAACTTTCCATCGGTACTGGTTTCACCTACTTCAATCTCCAGTTGCTTTTTAAATTCATTGAGTACTGTTTCCGCACCCCTTACATAACAAGCGGTCCCTGTACAAATAGAAACGGGGAACTCCCCCTTGGGTATCATGCTAAAAAATGAGTAGAACGTCACCACCCCATATACCTTGGCGGCAGGTATCTCCATTTTTTCCGAAATTACCTCCTGCACTTCTGCTGGAAGATAACCAAAGGTCTCCTGGGATTTATGAAGTACATTGATCAGCTCTCCCTCCTGATTTCCAAATGATTCACAAATGGAATCTATTTTTTCTATCTGGTCCTGCCTGAGTTCAATCTTTACGCTTGACATATCGATTCTAAATTATCACCAATTATACCTGGAATATCTTTTTGCGCTTATCGAAATAATGCGTGTGCAAAAGTTCATGCGCCTTTTCGCTCATAGGTTCACCCAGAAACTCCTCATACAATTTCTTAATGTAAGGATTCTCATGAGACTTCCTGATGGGCTTATCCCGGTCTTCAGCATAGATGGCCCTGGCCCGGGCTTTCAGGATAGAGGCATCTCCATGATGCAATGGTTGTCCACCACCACCGATACAACCGCCCGGACATGCCATAATCTCAATGGCATGGTACTGGGATTTTCCAGCTTTTACATCGTCCAACAACTTTCTGGCATTGCCCAGGCCGTGAGCAATCCCGATATTGATCTCCTGTCCGTCAAAATCCACTTTGGCCGAACGGATCCCTTCCATACCTCTGAGCTGTTCAAAATCTACCTTTTCGAGAACTTTCCCGGTGTATATTTCATAAGCAGTTCTTGTGGCCGCTTCGATCACACCACCGGTGGCCGCAAAGATCACTCCTGCTCCGGAAGATTCTCCCAGCGGTGCATCAAAATCGTCTGAATCCAATTTGGCCAGGTCCAGGTTTGCCTGCTTGATCAGATGGGCCAGCTCCCTGGTGGTAATACTATAGTCAACATCCGGATTACCATCCACAGAAAACTCCTCCCGCTGGCATTCATATTTCTTGGCAAGGCAGGGCATGATAGAAATCACCACCATATCTTTCCGGTCCACCTCGATCATTTCAGCAAAGTAGCTCTTGGCTATGGATCCAAACATCTGCTGTGGGGACCTGGCAGTGGAAGGGATCTCCTTCATCTCCGGGTAGTTGTACTCGAAGAAATTAACCCAACCGGGACAGCAGGAGGTTAGAATGGGTAATTTCACCTCCTCATCTCCTTCCATGAAACGGGTAAGGCGTCCCAACAGTTCTGTTCCCTCCTCCATGATGGTCAGGTCCGCAGCAAAATCGGTATCGAAAACATAATCAAATCCCAGCTGTCTCAAGGCAGATACCATCTGACCTGTAACCCGCGTTCCAGGCTCCATACCAAATTCTTCACCCAGGGCAGCCCTTACTGCAGGAGCTGTTTGAACAACAACAGTCTTTGTGGGATCGTTAAGTGCAGAGATCACTTTTGAAGTGTGATCCACCTCGGTAAGTGCCCCTGTGGGACAAACTGCAACACACTGCCCGCAATAGGTACAGGGTGAGTGTTCCAGGTTCATCTCAAAGGCAGGAGCTACAACCGACTCAAAACCACGATTCACTGCGTGCAAAGCTCCCACAGTTTGAAAATCATTGCACATGGTCTCACACCTGCGGCACATGATACACTTGTCCAGTTCCCTGATGATGGAGGGAGATGTATCGAGGCGATAAGTTGACATTTCAGCGTATTCCTGTCCGGGAATTTCCCTGATCCCCAATTTCACAGCCATATCCTGCAGATCACAATTTCCGGACTTGGCACAGGAAAGACAATCTTTCGGATGGTCCGAAAGGATGAGCTCCATGACAGTTCTTCGTGCATTGATCACTCGCATGCTGTTGGTCTTTACGACCATTCCGGCAGCCACATTTGTGGAACAGGAAGAGGCCAGGTTTCCGCGTCCCTCTACCTCAACCACACAGATTCGGCAGCCACCGGGTTTATTCTCAATATTGAGGTCTTTCAGATCCATGTAACAGAGGATCGGAATGTCGATTCCAAGCTCTTTTGCTGCTTTGTATATTGTTGTTCCAGCAGGAACCTCAACTGCGCGTCCATCTATGGTTAATTTCACACGATCCATATCACAACTCTTCTTAATTATCTTAAAATGACTGCATCAAACTTACATTTCTCAAGGCATGCCCCGCACTTAATGCAGGTATCAGGATTGATCAGATGAGGCTCCTTGCGCTCACCGCTGATGGCACCCACAGGACAAGCCCTTGCACAGGCAGTACAACCAACGCAATTCTCCTCTATGATGAAGTACTCCAACAAATCACGGCATACTCCCGCCTGGCATTTTTTATCTTCCACATGACTTACATATTCATGATAGAAATTATTCAGGGTGGATAAAACGGGATTTGGTGAGGATTGACCCAGACCGCATAAAGAGGTGTCCTTGATCACTTCGCTCAGGTTTCTCAACCTGTCAAGGTCCGGCATTTCTCCCTTTCCTGTACAGATGCGATCAAGCAGTTCATACAATCGCTTGTTTCCAATACGACAGGGTGAGCACTTTCCACATGACTCTTCCACAGTGAAATCCAGGAAGAATTTTGCAATCGATACCATGCAATCATCCTCATCCATGACAATCATACCTCCGGATCCCATCATGGAGCCGCAGGCGATCAGATTCTCATAATCAATGGGGGTATCCAGGTGCTTCTCAGTGAGGCAACCACCTGACGGGCCACCGGTCTGTACCGCTTTAAAACCTTTACCATCCTTAATGCCTCCGCCTATTTCAAAGATGACTTCACGAAGGGTTATGCCCATTGGCACCTCCACAAGTCCTACATTGTTTACTTTCCCAGCCAGGGCAAAAACCTTGGTTCCTTTTGATTTTTCAGTACCAATTCCGCTGAACCATTCGGCTCCTTTCAGGAAGATGACAGGGATATTGGCATATGTCTCAACATTATTAACATTTGTGGGTTTTCCAAGATAACCACTTTCGGATGGAAAGGGCGGTTTCAGAGAGGGCTCACCCCTTAATCCTTCCATGGAATGAATCAGCGCTGTCTCTTCACCACAAACAAATGCACCGGCACCATATTTAAGGTGAATATCAAATTCAAATTCAGACCCAAAAATGGACTTGCCCAGGAATCCGAACTCACGTGCCTGGGAAATGGCAGTTTTCAACCTCGCAATGGCCAGGGGATACTCGGCCCTGATATAGATATAACCTGTATTGGCCCCGATACAATACCCGCAGAGCGCCATAGCCTCCAGCACAGTATGCGGATCTCCTTCAAGAATCGACCGATCCATAAATGCTCCCGGATCACCTTCGTCTGCATTACACACAACATATTTCTGTTCTGACATGCTTTTGCTGGCAAACTCCCATTTCAAACCGGTAGGAAATCCTGCGCCTCCACGGCCCCTGATCCCTGAATCTTTGATCACTCCAATGGCATTTTCAGGAGTCATTTCACTTAAGACCATTCCCAATGCGAAATAGCCGTCCCTTACTATGTAATCCTCAATCTTCTCCGGATTGATCACACCGCAATTCCTGAGAGCGATGCGAATTTGTTTTTTCACCGGTATTTCGGTTAATGTAGCAACTGGCATCTTTCCTAATTATATTGTTCATCAATGGTTTTATAGTTCACAGGGATCACTCCCTCTACCATTTCACCCTGCTTTATGTAGCTTTCAATAATCTGATCAGCTTTTTGCACATCCACATCCGCAAATACAACCGGCTCACGATTTGGCAGGGTTACCTCAATTGTAGGTTCAGCATAACAATAACCCATACACCCCGTTTTGGTTACAAGTGCATCTACACCACGCTTATCGAGCGCCTCTGTCATGAAATTCATGATCTCTTCCGCGCCGGCAGCATTGCTGCACGTAGCCATGGCAATTTTTACTGTTACCAAATTTCCAGCATTGCGTACCTCTTCAAGAGAATCGC